>NZ_JUEE01000083.1:0-28496 GCF_000802135.1 Desulfosporosinus sp. BICA1-9 | reverse complement strand
GTCCCCGTGACAGGTTTTATACTGTTTAAGACGAGTTGGGGTCTCAATGTGCGGGCTGTAGGCAATAAACCAGAGGCAGCGGACACCCTGGGGGTTAGTGTCGTACTTATTAGATATCAATGTTTGATTGTGGGCGGTATGCTGGCCGCTCTGGCTGGGGCTTTCTTAACAATAGGACAGGCTAATATGTATGCTGACAATATCACAGCAGGCAGAGGTTTTATCGCCATTGCCCTAGTTTACTTCGGACGCTGGAGTCCCTGGGGTATTCTGCTTGGCTCTCTCTTATTTAGTTTGGCGGATTCCTTTCAGAGCATGGTTCAAGTGCTGGGGATCAATTTCCCTTACGAATTGGCCGTCATTTTACCGTACATGGTCACAATTATTGCTTTAGCAATTTCCTATGGACGCGTCTGGTCCCCAGCAGCACTGGGTAAGCCCTTTCAGCGCGGAACCAGAGGTTAATTATAGAGAAAATTTAAGGAGGAAAAAGACATGAAAAAAAGAGTACTTACTTTATTGTTGGCTGCCCTTACTCTCTTAGCTTTAAGTGGTTGTGGCACCAAACCGACCGCTCAATCGACTCCTACCCCTGCTCCTGAGGCTCCAAAAGTGGAAAAGATCCGCATCGCGCTTGTGCTTCCGGCTACTGTAGATGATTTAGCTTGGGGCCAGTCCATGGTGGAAGGCTTGAAAGCCGTTCAGAAAACCATGGGTGAAGACAAAGTGGAGGTCGCCATCAGCGAAAAGTTGGGGAATGCTGTAGACGCAGGGTCTGCTATCCGCCAGTATGCAACCCAAGGGTATGATATTATTTTTGCCCACGGCTCCCAGTACCAAAGCGTCTTAACCGAAATTATCAAGGACTTCCCTAAAACAACGTTTGCCTATGGCACCGGTTTCGCCACTCATCCCAATGTTTTTGCTTATGATCCACAGGCCCAAGAAGGTGGCTACCTGTTAGGTATGCTCGCAGCCATGATGACCAAATCGGGTATAGTGGGAATTGTTGGACCCGTAGAATCCGGTGATGCAGTAAAATATAACTATGGTGTACAGCAAGGTGTGATAGCGGGTAAAGCAGATGTAAAATCGCGTATCTCTTATACGGGCTCCTTTAATGATATCGTGGGGGCAGGCAATATGGCCAAAACCCATATGAGTGCCGGAGCTGACATCATCACTGGTTCCTCTCAGCAGGCTGTAGGAGCCTTGAGAGCAGTTGCCGAAACCGAGGGCAAATACTGGCTCTCAACGGATATGGACCAAAGCAATATTGCTCCTAACCACGTTTTAGCAGCCCAAGTGTATAACTGGGAGAAGATTGTTGGTAAAATTATTGAATTAAGAAAAACGGGAACTCTTGGTGGACAACACTTAACCCTGAGTTTAGCTGACGGAACGATTGTATTAAAGTACAATGAAAAATTGGCAGATAAGATCCCTGCTGAGGCCAAAGCTGCAGTAGAAAAAGCTAAGCAGGACATTATCAGCGGAAAACTAAAAGTGGAATTACCGAAGAAATAACGGGTGAGTACAAATGGTAGAAAAGATTGAAAACTTACAGATGTCTGGAATCACCAAACGTTTTCCTGGTGTCCTATGTAGTAATAATGTTAGTATTGAAATAAAATCCGGTGAAGTACTGGCCATTCTGGGTGAAAACGGAGCAGGCAAAACCACTCTGATGAATATCCTTTACGGCCTTTACCGGCCTGATGCAGGTAGGATCTTGCTAAATGGTAAACAAGTCAATATTAATTCTCCTAAAGACGCTATTGCGCTCGGGATTGGTATGGTGCACCAGCATTTTATGCTGGTGCCGACACTTACCGTCTGTGAGAACGTTATTTTAGGGCTATCCAAGACGTTCTTAGTGGATCTTAAAACGGCCGCTAAAAGGATTAAAGAAATTACGGACACCTATGGTTTAGCCATCAATCCCGATGCCTATGTCTGGCAGTTAAGTGTTGGGGAACAGCAACGCGTAGAGATTATCAAAGCGCTTTATCGCGGTGCCAATCTATTGATCCTGGATGAACCGACAGCGGTACTCACGCCCCAGGAATCCAACGAATTAATTCAGTTGCTCAGAAACATGGCCGCCCAGGGAAACTCGATCATTATAATAAGCCATAAATTACATGAAGTAATGGCCTTAAGTGATAGGGTTACCGTCCTTAGGGATGGGGCAGTGTGCGCCGATGTTTTGACCCGTGAAACTTCGCAGGAAGCTCTCGCGCAGTTAATGGTGGGAAGAGAAATGGCTCCCTGTAAAAGGGAAGGAACGTTTTCGCCGGGTAAGACTGTATTAGAGCTTGAGAATGTTTTTTCGCAGGGGGATAAAGGAACAGAGGCTTTGGCTGGAGTTTCTTTCGCGATCAGAGAAGGAGAAATCTTAGGAATTGCCGGAGTTTCAGGTAATGGGCAAAAAGAACTTGCTGAGGTGATCGCTGGACTGAGAAAACTAAGTAAAGGTAAAATTAGTTTAAACGGCAAAGAAAGCACCAAAATGTCACCAGCTCATATCATTGACCAGGGCTTGGGTTATATCCCAGAAGATCGGCTTCATGTGGGAACCATCCCTTCCTTTAGTATCTGGGAAAACGTTATTCTGAAAGATCACCACTTGCCTCCTTTTGCCAAACATCTACTTCTCCAAAACCGGGCAATTAGCTCCCACAGTTCATCGTTGGTAGATAAGTACGGAATCAAAACACCTGACTTGGAAACTCCTACAAGCAGTCTGTCCGGCGGCAATATCCAACGGGTCATTCTAGCCAGGGAGATTACCCGTAGTCCAGTAGCGCTGGTAGCTGCTTATCCTACCCGAGGACTGGACATTGGGGCGACAGAATATTTGCATAGCAAACTCCTGGAAGCCCGTAGGAACGGTATTGGAGTCTTATTGATTTCTGAGGATCTCGAAGAACTGATGAGCCTATGTGATAACATAGCAGTGCTTTATGAGGGCAGAGTTATGAAGGTTATGCCGGTTGAGGAAACAAATGAACGTAATCTGGGACTCCTGATGGCCGGTATAGCCTAGAGGAGGCTCGAGAGCTAGGTCAAAACAACTCCCTCAGAAGTGCTTATTGCGCTCTGAGGGAGTTGTTTTCGCTGGATTCAATACTCTTTTAAAACTTGCTAGCCGGCCGTTGACAAAAACATATCAAAATTTAAATATTATATAGTAGATCAATTGCGGACAATTAACATGATTAGTCGATTCTACATATATTAGCCAAGAAAGGGAGGGCTTTAATTTGAATAACAACATATCGCAATGTCCTTTATTAAAACAGGGTTCCTCGGGTGCTAGCGTTAAAATATTGCAACAAAGGTTGGCAGCAGCCGGTTTCGCCCCTGGAAGCATTGATGGAATCTTTGGACCCATGACTCGAGTAGCTGTGGTTGCCTTCCAGAAGAGCGAGGGACTAGTGCAGGATGGAATTGTCGGTAGAATGACTTGGACTGCATTGGGCGTAAATTGTAATACACCACCGGTCAATAACTGCCCGACGCTTGCACAAGGAAGTACTGGACCGGCTGTAACGAGACTTCAGGGACTTCTTAAGACCAGGGGATTCTATGAAGGCAATATCGATGGGATTTTTGGACCCATTACTAGAACAGCTGTAATTAATTTTCAAAATACTTCGAAACTATTGCGAGATGGAATCGTCGGAATACAGACTTGGACTGCTCTAGGCGTAAATTGTGCTTAGCGCCCAAAAAGAGAAACAAGGAGAGTAGGCGCCAATACCCATTATCGTCAAGTCAATTGGTATCCCACTTAGTTGTTGTTGAATGAGTTCTGTGTAGCCCGTATCGGCTCCAAAAAATAGATTGATCCCGTTTTTAGATAATAGGAAACTGTTCGCTTCCATCCCTTTTTTCCAGGGTATTCTAGCTCCCCAGTGTTGGCCCTCTATCGCCCTGACCTTAACTCCGGCGAAAGACTTACTGTCTTGCCAGTGCATTTCTTCAACAGATTGGAATTTCATACCGTTCCACAAGGGAAGGGTATTTTTGGCAGTAACTGCCAGAGTATCGGGTGATTGTAACCTGCGTAAGGTGGGATAATCGAAGTGGTCTGTATGAGCATGTGATACAAGTAATAAATCGATAGGCCCCACCTCGTCACTGCTCAAGGCTGAAGCGATGTAACGACTTGGCCCTATTGTAAAGTTACCTAGCGGAGTTATACCAATATGTGAGTTTAGGGCAGGATCAATAAGGATTCTTGTACCAAAGAAGTTAATTAGAAAACTGGCATGACTAAGCCAAGCGACCGTGACTTCATGGTTTGACCATTTGTTAGGAGTAGGGATATAGTTGGGTTTGACTAGTTTTTGTCCGGTTCTTTTGTCTCATTGTAACGCATTATCTATAGTAAAATAACCCCCTGTTAAGCCTAGAGTACCTAATAGGCCTAGGCCAATAAATTTACGTCGGGTGTATCGTTTCGAGGGTTGGCTAAGTGACTCGGTGTTGATTAATTTGCCCTGATTCTTCAAAGGGTATCACTCCTGTATTTAAATAGTGGAGTTTCGAGACTTTATTAGCTGTACCCTATTTTACAGGAAAACCTTGATGATAGGAAGCTTAAGATCAGATGGCTGTTGGTAGCCAGCTGATAGTAGGCTCTGTGAGCCGGATTGATAGCCATGAGGATTCCCTTAGTCTTTCTTATGATGAGATTAAGGGAATATGTCGCGCACACTATTGCAGCAATCGGCCCGCTATAAGAAGGGCGGAAGCAAGTTTTGCTTCCGCCCTTTTTACTCTTTAATAAGGATTTTTGTAACTTCTGCAATATATAAGGTGTGATGATCCACATCAGGATACCATTTTTCGTTAAGTTCTTGAGCAATGAAACACTCGGGTTTAAACTCTTGTGCATAAAGTTTTTTGCACAGAATGGCGATATTTGCTTCTTCAAAGTACGGAATATTATTGGTATGAAGAACAGTTAAATTAGAGTTTTTAATTTTGTCCTCATCTCTACCAGACTTTGTGCCAAGATAATTCAATGTAGTTCTGAAGCTGTTATCTAAAAAAGATAAGGAAAATGTATCTGAGTTATCTATAAACTCCTTTGTGTAGCGTTGGGGGCGGAGGACAATGTAGGCAACATTTTTTGCCCACATTACACCAAAACCACCCCAAGAGGCAGTCATTGTATTAACCTTTCCATCTTTTTCAGCAGTAATAAGCATCCAATCTTTACCTATTAACTTAAACGGACTTTGTTCAAAAAGTTCTGGACTAATTTCACTGAATTTGGACATTAACCTTATCCCCCTTTTGGTATTTTTTCAGGATTCACAGATTTCTGTAATGAGTATGTGGTCAGCTCCTAGAGTTATGAAGATGCTATGACTATGTTCATAAAAGAGCGCTTTCTTTACTCTCATATCATACCAAATTATTCTACTAGTATTACAGTGCTAAGTATGGAATGCGATGGTTTATGCAAAAAAATAATTGACAAATAGGGTTGCTATATCTACAATTGTTATAACTACAATATATTGAACATAAATATTGAAATAAACTATTAAATAAACTATATGGAGGGAGCGTTAAAATGAAAAGCAAGATCGCCAATGCCATTAAACTGAAAACCCAACCCATTGCTGTATTTCGCACAGATTTAAAACCTAAGGGGGCTCTACAATTTCAGGAGGGAAAGTGGGGCTGTGTTATCTCAATGCTAAATGCTGCAACTAAGGGTCGGAGCGTAATGTTTGACACTAAAACTCCTGGTTGTGGGGGCGGAGCCGTGGGTTTAGGCTTTAAACAATTTTAGGGCTAACTGATCCATCGGCCCGAAAATTTATCGACAAAGATATCCTTTCCTTTAGCCTAACATTTAAACGGTTTTTGGAGTTAGAAGATCAAGTGGAAGAAAGCTTCTTAACCAAAGAAACCTGGTTGCAAATTGCAGAAAGGATCTAACTCAGGAAGATCGGGCTTATTGCCTCTTTAATTTGCTCTACTCTAGATTTGTGTTATTATAACCTTTAGATGTTTATGAGTGAAGAAGGGGAATATATGAAAGATTTTAATATAGATGATTCCTTGGGTTTTATCGTTGCTAAAACAAACCATCATATGAAATCCTATTTTAGTAAGTTAATAAAAGACAATCACTTAAATGTCACAACAGAACAATGGGCAATCCTAAATGCTGTGTATCATAATCCAGGGGCATCGCAAACTGACTTAGCCCATGCGTGTCTTAAAGATAAAACAAACGTAACAAGGATCTTGGACTTGCTAGTGAAAAAAGAATATGTGGTTAGAAATATTGATCTAAATGACCGTAGGACTTATAGCATAACCCTCACAGAGTTAGGCGAAAGTGTCCTTGAACAACTCATCAAAATTTCCGATAATGCAAATAAGGCTTTCATATCTGATTTAAATCAAGATGACTATAGAGAGTTTATTCGTATCTTAAAAACAATTAATGGCCCGCTCGAAAAGCTATTATGAATGAGATGATAGTAACAGCAACTAATTCGTGACAATCTCTTTCAAGTGAACTCGTTCAGCTAAAGCTGAACATCGAGACTTCGGTGACGTAAGTCTCCAGTGGAGACTTATGCCGAAGTCGCAGAGCCACTGATGAATACTTTTGCGCCGTAGGATGGACTCTACCTCCTTCGCCGCGAAGTCTTCCTTTCGGGATCAGCGGCTACGGCGATAGTCTCCACTGGAGACTATCGTCACCGAAGCAGATAAGGAACACCCACTTACAAGAAGTGGGAGTCTCGAACGTGGATAAAAATTAAAAAAAGGTAGCTATCCAAGTAACTCCTGTTTCTTGTATACTACCTTTTTTAATTTGCCCTGATGCTACTTGATGAAAACGGGCACTGGGTCTTCTATGAGCTCTCTGGATAGGTTGAAAGCTCCCTAATGTAGGGTTAAACCCATGCATGGGGAGCTTTACTCGACCATTTTCTGGCCTGTTCAAGAGCTAACTGGAAACATTGGTGTGTTAGATCGATTGACTTAAATCGTACACAAATAAATTATTTGTAATTTTAAATCTCTAGGTTCTTCGCGTTTTCAAGATCGAGCCAGATTTGGAGCTGCCAGTAATATCGCTTCATTATCTCGATAAATTTTCCTGAATTGGGATATTGGAAGAGGATTTCTACCCAGACCTACTTCTATCGTGTAACCAGGTCGTCGATACTTATCGATGAACCAATCCTTGTAGCCGGCGTAGGATGTAATTCCAGTCGTTTGCGACAGGGAATAACCACTTAATATCGAGAAAACTTCGCCAATGCGCCGAGCCTCAGGTGGAGTCTTATTCTGGTAGGTCCAATAAATCACCTCACCTTGGCTATGGTATGCAAGTACTAGTCTAAAGTTATGGTTTCGGGTAAAGTCCGCCACGGCTTTTGATTCGGGTTCAGACTCAGGATATTGTCCGGAAAACCTAGTAGGCCCAGGACCGTATACCCCGTAAGTAGCTTCAGCTTGTTTAGAAAGTTCCCAGGAAGCATCGTAATTGTGGTTTAAATCGACCCCTCGGATGTTGGCTTGCCACACTTCTCCAAAGTTCATTCGACCCTTGTTCCAAGCAATTAGTTGATTATAAAAGGGATTATCCCTTTGTAATCTCTGAAGAACTAAGTCGACCCCGTCAGGATTAACCATAGGCATAATGTAAATGGTGCTTTTCGTTCAAATATCTCTTGGATCAAAGTCACGTATCTTTTGCCCCTCGGCGTAAGCTTTGGCGAAGTTCTCGGTAAATTTCATCACGAGGGGAGATGTTATCCATTCCAAGCCATGATGGGCACTGTTATAGAAGACTTCCACTGGTCCATTCCCCAGCTTGAGGGTGTACAAGTTTTTTCCGAGCACACTTTTACCTGCTATCCCAACTTCGATAAAGGGATAGCGAATCTTTAAGCCCTGCACATCTCTCTCCATAATTTCGTAGGTATAGTTGATATTGGTATCCACGACATCAAAAGCATAGGGAACTTTAATCACCTGACCAATTAGGAGATTAAAGGGATCAATTCCCGAGTTTGCAGTAAGTAATAATTCGAGATTGATACGATACTTTTGAGCAATACTACTTAAGGTGTCTCCATATATTGTGGTATAATTCTCATAACCTAAGAGAAACTTTTGTAACACTGTATGAGTATTCAAGCCTATAATACCATCCGCACTTAGACCGTAATCTCTTTGAAACTGTTTAATTGCTTCCTCGGTTCGAAGGCCAAAAATCCCGTCAATGGAACCAAGATTATAACCCATCTTTGCCAAGAGGCTCTGGATTTCCATGACATCACTACCTCTGGAACCGCGTTTGAGCGCCCGCATATAATACACCCCCTTGTAGCATATGTGCGGGGCAGTATTCTGTGTTAATAACAATAAAAAGTATAGGATTAAAACAAGGTGATTTTTGGCTGTGTGGTACAGTTTCTTAGAGATCTTGGTGGATTTCTCCTTTATTGAGCAAAGCATCAAATCATAGGATTGAGTAACACGGATAAAGGGATTTGTGTTATTCTGATAACCAAGAGAAGTTTTTAGCCCCTTTGGGGGGATATAATAGGCAATGATTGATTAGAGGAAAAGCAAAGGGGGAAATGAATATTGAATAACAATGTTATCCTTGGCAGAACACTTACTGAGTGGAAGTTAGAATTTCCATTACTGAATAAACTGATCTCTACCCAAGAGGTTTTCTGGACCAATCCAAAATACAAGACATCCAAAAACCATGTTCCAATTCAGGAAAAAGAAATTTTAGAGGCGGAGGAGAGGCTCATTCGCTTCGCTCCCTACATCGCGCAAGCCTTCCCAGAAACCCAAGACACCGGAGGGCTCATTGAATCGTCCCTTGTACCTATCCCGGATATGCAGGGATATCTGGAAAAATACTACGACTTAAAAATCTTAGGGCGTGTCTTGCTTAAATGTGACAGCCACCTCCCGATATCCGGCTCGATCAAGGCTCGAGGCGGAATCTATGAAGTCCTTAAGCACGCTGAAGACCTTGCGATTAAGCAAGGTATAATGGAACTGGATGACAATTATTCAATTTTAAATACACTAAAGTTTAAAGAATTCTTCTCCGGTCACTCTATCGCAGTAGGATCGACGGGGAACCTAGGCCTAAGTATTGGCGTAATCGGAGCAAAACTCGGATTCCAGGTCACAGTCCACATGTCCTCCGATGCCAAGTCATGGAAAAAGGAACTTCTCCGTTCCAAGGGAGTCCAAGTAGTCGAGTACGGCTCGGATTATAGCAAAGCGGTCGAAGAGGGGAGAAAGCAAGCTGAGAAAGATCCAAACTGCCATTTTGTCGATGACGAGAACTCTCGTGATTTATTTGTAGGCTATGCTGTAGCTGCTTATCGTTTAAAAAAACAATTGGACGAGATGAAGATTGCCGTGGATTCGAATCATCCACTCTTTGTCTATCTTCCCTGCGGTGTGGGGGGTGGACCGGGGGGAATAACCTATGGCTTAAAGCAAGTCTTCAAAGAGAATGTCCATTGCTTCTTCGCTGAGCCGACTCATTCCCCGTGCATGCTTTTAGGTCTGGCGACCGGCCTTCATGATCAAATCTCGGTCCAGGATATCGGTCTAGATAATAAGACCGAAGCCGATGGATTAGCCGTAGGTAGAGCTTCGCGTTTCGTAGGAACAGTGCTTGAACCGATACTGAGTGGCGCCTACACCATTAAAGACGAGGAACTTTTCAGCTTGCTTCAGGCCCTGAATAATGCCGAGAACCTCCGGCTTGAACCTTCTGCACTTGCTGGAATGCCCGGACCGGCAAGACTATTACAGGCCGATGCGGGCCTTGAGTATTTAAAGAAATTCGATCTCGAGAATAAAATGGACCAAGCTAGCCATATTGTTTGGGCGACTGGTGGAAGCTTAGTTCCAAGCGAAGTAATGGATCAATATCTGCGTAAAGGCACAGTAGATATTTAATACAATACGAGAAGCACGTTGATTGTCACTTCAACGTGCTTTTTACTGTCCTTCTGATCTTCCAAAGGAGTCAAGTTATACACCTGACCATGTCAAATCATGAAGTTTCATCTGTATAGCTTGGAAGAAGCTAAATTATTTTCTTATTTGCCCTTTAAAACATGTCCCAATCTGTTTTCGTTTCATATATTAAACTGAGAAGATAAAAATTTGAACCATAGCAACTTAACTCAAATCAAATTAAGGAGGATAAAAATGGCTCTCTTAAACTACAATAGAAGTATTCTGACAAATTTTGCAAATTCGTCCGCTATTGTGCTCACTGGTATTGACCAAATAATTTTAGAATTTGGTCTGTTTGTAGCTCAACCAATAAACTTTGTTGAATTGCTAACAACGATTGGATGGGACGTGACGGGTGTGAGTCCAGTGCCGCCGGATCAACCTATTATTGAGCTCACGATTCATCAAGATGGTATACCAGTCGCATCAATCAACCAAGAGTCGATTCAAGATGGATCAGATTCACCGCTAGAGAATTTGACTACGTTCCAAGCCGTTCTAACGAATGTAGCTGCTGGTCATCATGTTTATCGATTACTTGCTCGTAACCTTCAGACTGCTCAAGGAACTATAACCATCACTGGTCCCGCTAACATTTCCGGTAAAGTCATCGGCTAATAAAAAGAAGCAACAAATAGAAACATGAAGTAGGTATTAAAAAGAAGCAAGGGGACGGTTCCCTTGCTTCTTTCGATCCTCTAGCAATCAAAATAGCTAGCGATTATTCGCAGCATTTATGGTCCTTGACTTTTTCCACAATCCCAGGAACCATATCGATCAGTTTTTCTAAGCTGCCTGCTTTCTTGATCGGTAGTAACTCAACGTTATCTCCTTTGATGACAAGGATCGCTGACGGAGAAATCTTCGCACCGCTGCCTGCGCCGCCCCCGGTACCTTTGTTGCCTTTTTCATCCGTTCCGCCACCGCCGCCCGTACCAAGACCAAAACTAATATCGATGAATGGAATGATGGTCGTTTCACCTACAGTAAAGGGTTCACCAACTACTGTTTTAGTTCTGACGAAGTCCTCTAGTTTTTCAAAGAGGGTAGAGATGCTTTCATTAATACTAAAATTATCTGACATATTGAAGTCCTCCTTTGATTTTTGTTTTAAGCTGAGCCATTAATATATTCCTAATTGGGTTCGTAATCAGGAACTCTATCATAACTAGTATTAGATAGGGCAGCCAGATTCTCCCACCAATCAAAAATCGTCCTTCTAGGATTTCCACGTCAAAAACTGGTTGTATGTTAATATCCTTTTTATCAAACAGTGCATAGAGTTGACTATGAAATGCACACATCAAGCCGGTGTACATCGGGTTATCGAAACCAATTTTGGCATCAATAGATAGCTCTTTAGGCTGACAGTATTTGAATAGCTTAAGAATAGTCGCTAAAACTTTTTTAAGGATGTTAACCCTTAAGAATTTAATGAAATTAGAATTATTTCGAAGTTTTTTACGTTTAATAATTTTTGCTTTATCGCTATGTTCTTTGTCCTTTTCAGAAGGTACACGAGTGGATTTCTGCTTCATATTAAACTTTTTTAAACCAAAGACGGTAAGAAAAACCGTTTTTTGTTTGGATTGTCGCTTGAAATTTAGTTTTATCCCGCCGAAAAGCCAGGATATTGAGAGTTTGGTTTGTAGCACATCCAATTTCTCTCCAGAAGCTTGATAATGATAGGGGATAAGTATAATTGCGGTCACCAGCAACCCAATACCCAGAAGAATGTAACCAAGAATTGATAAAACGAACATGTCAGCCTCCACTTAACCAATAATGGTTTTTTCACACTTATTGAGCCAGAAGAAATTTTGTGCCCTTTATCAATCCTTTGGATGCTTTTCCAAGAACTGATGGCGCTGCCTTTACCCCTTCTTTTATAAGCTTATTGCTTGACAACTTGATGATTTTTTCTGTAGAGACTAAATCTCCTGAATTCAACCGCTCTCCACTGCTCCTCAATTTGGGAATCCAATAGCCCGTTTTACTGTCTTGGTTATCGTAAAACCACTGTAACAGAACTTTTTTCCACGTTGGAGAAAAAGTGTATAAACCAGTGCGTGCTAAGTCCCCTGGGTAATATATTGATTCAGCTAATTCAGCTGCCTCTACATATGGTGCTCTAAAGTTGGAGCCTATCCTTCCCGCAGTCGACAAATCATTTAAAAATGGTTTAAGTTGTAAAATTGTTTTGAATAATTAGTAATTAGTGGAAGGGAAAGTTGGAAGTTCGGCGAAAAAGAAAGGAGTGAATCATTAGCTGTGGTGAATAGTTACATGCGGAAAAATGAGCAAGTATAGGTAGGTGACACAATGAGGCTTTATGAAAACGGGGAGTTTATATCTTGTGAGGATAAGAATAGGGTCTTTCAAGTCTTGATAGAGGACCAAGGTAAGATCGTTTTTATTGGGGACCGGCTACCCGATGAATATGTAGGAATTAAGGAACGGGTGGATCTGGGCGGAAAATGCGTTGTGCCTGCCTTTGCGGACTCCCATCTCCACTTTGCCTCATTCTCTTTATTTCTGTCTACCGTAGATGTCCGTACTGTTCGTGACTTTTACGAAATGGAAGACCTTATCAACGGGTACCGTCGAAATAACCCTCAGGAAAAACTCATCCTAGGGTTTGGTTGCTCTGCTCATACTGTAAAGGAGAAGAGGCTTCCGGAACGTGCTGATTTAGATAAGATTACAACCCTTCCTCTCTTGCTGGTTAAGTACGATGGACATGCAGCCGTAGCTAACACAGCGTTACTAGCCAAGTTTCCTGACGCAGTCCAAAAAAGCCTAGGATTTGACCGGAAAACTGGGTGGTTATACCACCAAGCATTTTACGATGGCGTTAATTACATAACAGGATCTGTTTCGCCTTTTACTATTCTTAAGAATCTAATCCACGGTGCAGATTATTTAGCACGCAGAGGGATCGGTTTAGTTCATACTGTTGAAGGGGTTGGATTCCCACGGGATATCGATGTGGACATGATGCGGGTGGCGGCATATGGGTTGCCCCAAAATTTCCGTATCTATTTTCAGACAATGAACGTTGATAAAGTTCAGAAACGAAAAATGCCGCGCATCGGTGGCTGCTTTGCTACGGCTTTAGATGGTTGTTTCGGTTCAGAGGATGCAGCCCTTAGTCAACCTTATAGCAATAATCTATATAATAAAGGTGTACTGGCCTATACACAACAAACAGTATCTGACTTCGTTAAAAGGGCTAATCGGCAAGAACTTCAGGTTTCAATGCATGCCATCGGAGATGCTGCTGTTGAACAAGCAGTCGTGGCTTATGAAGAGGCTCTGACTGATTATCCGCGAAGTGACCACCGTCATATTATTATACATGCGGATCTGATCCCACCGTCTTTGCTGGAGAGAGCAGCCAAACTAGGACTGCACTTTGCCGTTCAATCCCCATTTCTTCACTGGGAGCAGGAACCTACTGATTATCTAGAAGAAATTCTCGGCCAACGGGTCAATGACCTGATCCCTCTCAAAAGCATGTTAAAGCACGGGCTGACAATAGCTGGTGGTTCTGATGCTCCCTGTACGTTGCCTAATCCAATGCATGCCATCTTTGCCGCTTGCCAGCACCCAAACCCTGAGCAGAGAATATCAGTGCTGGATGCTCTGCGAATGCATACACATTGGCCGGCTCGGCTGTCTTTTGACGAAGTCAATAGAGGCACTCTGAGGGAGGGTAAGATAGCTGACTTTGTCGTACTGGATAGCAATCCCCTACAGGTAACACTAGACAAATTAACAGAGATTCGAGTTGAAGATCTATTCCTCAAGGGTCGAAAATACTTAGGTCCCCCTGCTAACTCACTGGGGCTTATGCTTGCAGCTGCTAAGAACAAGCTTATCTCTCGCTAACGCCAATAGTCTGCTCAGGCATTCCGTTAGGTTTTTCTAAAATATACCGTGTAAAGCGGCTCTGCGTTCCTGCCAATAAAGTTATGGTGAATCAAAAAAAGAAAAACAAAAAGTAGAACAAAGTAGAATAAAAAGCTCGCCAAAGGCGAGTTTTTTAGTACTGAACAGAAAGTATAACTTGCGTTATATACTTTCTGAAGCATAAGTGCAACTAAGGCGGCCGCCTCGCCAAGGCTGACAGAATGACTAATACGTGCGAAGACAGTGTCTTCAAGAAGGCTAATACGTGCGAAGACAGTGTCTTCGTGGGCGCCAGCCAAGTTTCTTTATCTTATGTAGAAGTGTCCCTATCGGGGAAAAGAGAACCCTGATTTGGACTTTTTTAATTTTATCGAGCGCGGACCAAGGATCACCATTACTACTAGTGGGACATAGATTAAAGAAGGGATGTTCAAAAATATATCGATAGGAGTGCTTCAAATGCCAAAATTTAAAATTATAACATTTGATGGTGGCGGAGTTAGAGGAGCCTTGACAGCAGTACTATTAAAACGTCTCCAACATGTCTTTCCTCAGTTACTGAAGACAACGGATTTTTTTGCAGGAACTTCCACTGGATCCTTTATTGCTTTGGGTCTGGCTTACGGCTTAAGTCCGGAACAGCTTGTCAAGCTTTACTCAAAAGAAAACTGCAAGTTCATTTTTACCCCACCTCATTTGGAAGTATTCCGGCCCAAATATGATAATACACACCTTAAGGAAACTCTGTTGCAGGTCTTTCCTGAAAATATGCGTTTGAAGGAGCTTATTGGGCATAGAGTTTTAGTACCATCATTCGCAGTGACTGGAACCATTGGAGGTCCTTGGCGTCCGGTCTTTTATAATAATTTTCCCAACTCCCCCACACAGAATGAAACGGTAATAGATGTCGCTCTGTCTAGTAGCGCGGCTCCGGTTTATTTCCCCTCTCACAACAAGCACATTGACGGTGGAGTCTTTGCCAATAACCCGAGCACTGCTGCTATAGCCTTATCCGTAGACAAAGAAGCGGGCAACCAGAAACTCGATGAGGTAGTCCTTCTTTCCCTCGGTACGGGATATTGTCCACTCGCCATCAAAGCAGATACTACCCACTGGGGTGCTTTTGAATGGGCTCTTTATCCCACTCCTCCACTCCCTATACTAAGTGTCCTTTTTGATGGGGTAGTGGAAGCTGATTCATATTTCAGCTCACGGATCCTTGGAGATCATTATTTCCGTCTAAACCCTCTCTTGCTCACATCGGTCGGTTTGGATGAATATGAAAAGATCTCCCAATTAATAGAATTGGCTGAAGAAGTTGATCTTAAGCCCGTCATTCATTGGATTAAAAATAATTGGTTTTAGCTGAAAATTGTTAACAAAAAGCTGACTTTAAAACTTAAAGTGCTCTATGATATACGCGCAATCACTAACTGAATCAATCACATGAACGCATCCTTGCCCTTTACCTAATATGCTCACAAGTTCTTTTCTCGTTACTTCCCGTAAGTTGATGCCATGCAGATTTACAAGTAAAGCAGCTGCTTCGCGGCAAACTAGATCTGGAGCGCGTAGAAGAATCCCATCAGCTTCTTCCACCATAAACCCGTCTAGCTTAATCTTAACATTGACCTCGTGGAAAGAATCACTTAAATTCCCAGTTAATAAATATCGCTTCTCCCCCAAATCAAAAAAGCTCTGGGTCTTGAACCGCACAAATAAATTCCCATCTCGTTTACTCTCGCCAACATGGTCATACCAGGTCTTTGTAATCCTATCCAAGCTACTGAAGAAGCGACAGGAGCCTGAAAAGAAGTCTATCCACTTGTTTTCATAGTCTTGTTCAGAAGTATAGCCGCGCTCGTCTAGGAGAAAGGTTTCAGCTTGGATAATCCCTTTTATGGTTTCGGAAAATAACGCAACCGCCAGAGGGTCTTTGAGAAACGCTGCAGCTTCTTTGAGTGCAGGACCAGAACTAAAGTAAGCTTCAGATCCACACAGGGGTGTAACCTGAAGAGTACGGGCATTGATGGGTTCCGTAGATCTCTGTTCTTCCCACAAAGCTTCTTGAATGACAAAGGAATTCACGTCAACGATTAGATGGGCCACGGCTTCCCGGTAAGTATCAACATAACTGGTTTTCGCCTTGAGCAGCCCATTGTCGCTGCGGCGCACCTCCGTATACCAATTGCGCTGAAAAAGATTCTTCATACGTTATACCTCCCCAACCTTTTTACGATTAATATCAGAATATTCTTTATCAAAGGGCTTAAATCCTTCTATAATTTGATACTAGTAAATGAGGAACTTATATTGTGTAATTTTCAGAGTTAGGTTAGAGTGATATAATTAGATAAATCAAGAGACTTATCACATTGAAAAATAATTGCATATTACATGCCTATTAAATTTAGTAAAAGAAATGGAAGGTAAGCACAATGTCTGACTACATACTGACCTATTCGAAAATTAAGTTTTATCCACTTCAACCCATAAAAGACGACATCAAAATCGAGGATATAGCGCACTCATTGTCGCTAATGACTAGGGCAAATGGGCACTGTGACCATTTTTATTCCGTAGCGCAGCACTCAATTCAGTGCTATCAGGAAGCAAAAAGCCGAGGATATTCGGCAAAGGTGCAACTCGGTTGAGCTAAAGCAAATCGAAAATGTCGACGACACTCTGCTGCATTATGAATTTGAAGCCATCATGGATTATCAACTATGTGAAACAGCACCTCAAAAATCGATGGATCATGATTTTGCCCAAAGAGATTTTGTGAGTGTAGAGCAGGAATTCATGACAGCTTTTAATGATTTAAGTATACCCTGAGCCATCGGGCTTTTTAACAGTGGGAAGGAATCAAGTGCTCCCCACGCAGCCCTTAAATCTTTGTTCACGATAAAAGTTCACGGATGGATCGGCGGTGAACGTAACGAGCAAGATTGAGAGATTATAACGCGAATATTAAAGGTTTTGTTCTGTTAATGTCGAATATAGTTAGAATTAGTTATCTACAGGATTTTTAGGGTAGCTTTAAGAGAATTATCTTGTTTAAAATAAAGGGTATATGCTAATAACACGGAGGTATTGAAGTGACAAAATTCGAGGCTTACCAGCTAATAGTTCCAGAGGTTCAGCAGTTTTTCAATGATGACGTCGCCGTTACACTTTTCGATATGGAAAAGATTGTTGCTTATTACCCGGGAAAAACTATCGATACTAAGGCCAAGCTTGGGAATCCACCTACACCGGGCTCTAATGTTTTGGAAGCTCTTACGAGCGGAAAGCGCGTTGTACGGCGTGTATCCAAAGAACTTTTTGGGGTTCCCTTTGTCGGTATCGCCCTCCCAATCTTTGAAAAATCGAAAATTGCTGGTTGCCTTGCTATGGCATGTTCCGTTGAGCTTTATGATAATCTTTTCGCAACTGGTAAAGAAATACTTGAGGCTGTGGTAACGATTTCATCTTCAGCTCAAAACTTGTCAGGTGCTACGGAAGAACTGGCGGCAACGATTCGGAGTATGGACGATGAAACTGAGCACGTGAACACAGAGATGGGTAGAACCAACGAATTAACCCAGAAAATCAAGAAAATTTCTAAACAGAGTAACATTTTAGGGCTCAATGCAGCTATTGAAGCTTCCCGGGCGGGTGAACATGGACGGGGGTTTGCTATTGTTTCTGAAGAAGTTAGGAGGCTTGCTTCGGATACTGATGCTTCTACGAAAGCCATCGACAGTAATGTTCAGGAGGTGCAATCCTCTGTGAGACTTTTAATTGAGGCTATTAAGCAACTGACAGCGGTAACCGAAAATCATGCCACTGATGTGTCTGAAATTGCCCATAGTTTGGAGAAAATAGAGAGTATGGCTAAGAAACTTGTGGAAATGGGACAAAGCTAAATTTACTTATTCGAAGGCATCGGTTAAAAATCGGTGCCTTTTTGTTATCTGCATCCTTAAACATTCTTCATTCCTCCTAAAGCAACCAGCTTCGTTGAGTAACCGGCTAACGGCTTGAGCCACTTGGTCTTGAATCTCTTGTCCACGGTCAAACCAAGCGATCTCGACGAAAGGATAGCCTGAGACACGTTTCCATCCATGATAAAAGTTGAATGAATCACCTCGAGGGTGAAGTCGTCCCTCGGAGATTGTGTCAGTACTGTAAGTTCGTCGATCAACTGCTTACTTAGTTTACGGATAATCTCTGTTTCGATTCCACGCATCTTAATTTGGGGCATCTGTATCCCTCCAATGTATTAGTTCTATCCAACATAATGCAGCTAGTCTCTCCGGAGGCTAGCTGCATTATGTTTAAGAGTTGAGTCATAGCCTATTATACAACAAAAAAGGGTCTAGATTTACTAGTCTCAATTATATTAATAAAATACTTAAATATATTAAACATAGTATTGACATTATTAATATAAAGGCTTATTATCTTAAGCATAGAAGCTCTTCAGGCAACTTTGCAGGAGGTGATGATCTTGGATTATAAGATGCCCCATCGGTGTCCAGTGTGTGATCATGAAATGAAGATTAGCAAACTAACTTGCACCTACTGTCCGACGAAAATCGAAGGGGAATTTAGCTCGTGTAAGTTTTGTCGACTTCCAACTGAACAGTTAATCTTCGTGGAAGCGTTTATCAAGTGTCGTGGGAATATCAAAGAGGTTGAAAAAGAGTTGGGTATCTCTTATCCTACGGTACGAGGTCGCTTAGATAGTGTGATTGAGGCCCTTGGTTACGGGACTTTTAAGGAAAAAGACCCCGAAAACGAAAAGATGAACCTCCATGAGGAAAGTCTACGCAGGCAGGAGATCCTGGAGGCTCTTGAGCGGGGAGAAATATCAGCACAGGAAGCTACGCGTCAAATGAGGAAACAGGATTAAGAATTAAGAATAAGAATCCAAAGATAAAAGTTAAATATAAGAGTTGTTAGGGCGCTGGCTAAGGATGGCCGAGTGTCACAGTAGCTAAGACTCGAACAGGACGTTCGAGATTAGAGCATCGCCATGAATGGTTTGATGCCGTGATGGCAAGAAGCTGTGATGGCGTGAAGGGACCTATCAAAAGGCTGGAAAGGAGTATGGGAAATGAGCAGTGAAAAAATCAAGATTCTTGAGATGATTCATGAAGGTAAACTGACAGCGGTTGAAGGGCTGGAACTACTGAAGGCGATTGAGGAAGGAAACTCGCAAAAGGAAGGGGCTCAGAACGTTGAAAATGAGTTAGCAAAAAAAGGAATAAACTCAACTGGGGAGCGCTTCTTGAGAGTTCGAGTGATCGGAGAAAAAACGTTAAAGGTCAATGTAAATGTTCCTTTAAGTCTGATACGTTCCGCTTCTAAACTGGTGGTATATGCAATGAGCTTTGTTCCTGCAGATAAGCGCGCGGAGCTAGAGCAAAAGGGCCTTGATCTACAAGCGCTGGATGTTGAGGGACTTGCTCGAATTTTAGAAGAGACTCTCGATGGCAAGATTGTCGACGTGGAAGTTGCGGACCCTGAAGAGGGAAGAATCAAGGTGGAAGTGTGTGTGGAATAAATCAGCCAGGCTGTTGATGGTTCGGGTCAAAGTCCAAAAACGCAGGAGGTTCACGTTTCCAGTCCCTATCTGGGTAGTAGATGAATTCTTAGACGCCCTTACGGACTTAGCTTGGGTTTGGGAGATTGCCTTAAGGCAGGTTCCGGTACCCCAAGACGAAAAGGCTAGCAAGCATCTGCGCTGGGTTAAAATGATTTCCCCGAGTGGCATTATTGCCGCTTCACATAGTATCATTAAAGATTTAACTAGGTATAAAGGGCTGGATGTTGTCGATGTGGAAGTTGGAGAGATTCAGGTCAAAGTAAGCTTAAAGTGAACGGGGGGGAAGAAATGAAACGACTGATCTACCGATTTTTAATTAATACATTGGCCTTTTTTATAGCGGCCCAGTTTTTGCCTATAGTAGCGACAACCCCTGTGCACATCTTTTGGGCTGGAATTATCCTTGGTCTTGTCAATTTGATGATTCGCCCAGTGCTGATTATTTTGACCATTCCACTTAATCTGATCACATTAGGAGTTTTTACCTTCGTTATCAATACTTGGATGATCATGCTTACTAGTGGACTGGTGCCAGGCTTTCACGTTCCAGGGTTTGGAGTTGCCCTCCTTGCATCGATAGTGGTGTCCTTGGCGAACTGGGGTTTCAAGGAGATAAAATTTTAACAAGAGGCATGGACAATTTTTGTCCATGCCTCTTGTTATGTAAAGATGATTCTCTTTTTTACGTATCACATCACTTTAAAATCTCTATCTGGCGAGATCGTTAAAATCCTGTCGGCGGCGGACGCAGTAGGTTAATCCGAGATATAGCAAGGTAGTCCATCCCCCCATTTCGCTGTCATGTGAAATGGGGGATATTATTTTTATCACCAGGGTTGTTTGGTGATCCACTTGACGCATGGAAAATAAGGTGAAAAAATCTAGTTTACAACCACCAATAAATTGATTACAATAATAATGAGCAGGTGATTACTAATGCAATATAAAAAAGATGAGTTGCGCGAAACTATCTTAGTCGAATCAGAAAAAGAGTTTTTTGAAAAAGGCTATCGTAACGCTTCCTTGCGGCAGATCGCCAAAAGAGCAGGTATGACGATTGGCAACTTGTATCATTATTTTGACAGCAAGGAAGCCTTGTTTGATGAACTTGTAAAGCACGAACACGATGCCTTTATCTATATGCTTAATAATCACTATGATGGTGAAGTTATGGCAGATGTCAGTGAATCAGACGATCTTGCTGTGTGGAAGAAAACGTTGCGTAGCTTTTTAGCGGAATTAAAGCCCATCTTTACGAACAGGTTTTTAATTATGTTGGATATGAGCGCAGGAACGAACTATGAGCACACAAAGGGGGAATTTGTTAAGTTCCTCAGCGCCCACTTCTTGGAGCATTTTGAGCAGCTTGAAAATCCAACGATGATTTTTCAACCGAAATTTGTTGAGCTTATTTCGATACAGCTTATCGATGGCATAATAACGATACTTCGTACCGTTTTCGATGAAAATGAGCGGCTTGATATGATGGCCGACTTGTTCCTGTTTTACATCCTAGGGATTATGGGAATGACAAAGTGAAGCGACCACTTATAAAATAGTTAGTCATTGTAAAAATGAATAAACTCTTGATCTAATAATGAGCAGATGATTATTTTAGGAGGGAACTAGGATGCTTAGCGTTAAAAATTTGGAATATAAGTATCGAGGGGCCAAGGGAAATACACTTAAAGGCATCGATTTCAGGATCCACCCTGGAGAAGTTTTCGGTTTCCTCGGTCCCAGTGGGTCAGGCAAAACAACCATCCAAAGAGTTTTGATCGGGTTTCTTAAAGGGTATAACGGGAGCATTACAGTTTTCGGAAAGGAACGTAAAGACTTCGGTCGTGATTTCTATGAAAAGATCGGGGTCGCCTTTGACTTCCCTAACCTATATTTTGAAGCTGACAGCAAAAGAAAATTTACAACTTATCGCGCAATATTATCAGAATCCTCCCAAGGATCTTGATGCGTTGCTTGACAGGGTAGGGCTGTTGCCTGATAAGGATAAAAAAGTAGAAGGATTTTCCAAGGGCATGAAAATGCGCCTGAACTTTATTAGGAGCATTATGCATAACCCGACCCTGATGTTTTTTGATGAGCCAACCTCAGGGCTTGACCCTGTTAATGCAAAACTTATTAAAGACATCATTTTAACGATGAAAGGGGAAGGCAAAACAATTTTCCTGACGACGCACAATATGACCATTGCCGAACAGTTATGCGACCGGGTGGCCTTTTTAGTGGATGGACAGATATCGCTCTGTGACAGTCCTTATGCCTTGAAGCTAAAATACGGGCGCAAAACCGTCAAGGTCGACTTTATGAATCACGGTATACAAGGCACCTCCGAATTTGTGCTTGACCAGCTCAGCGGGAATCGAAAATTCTTAGAGATTATTTCTAACACGGAGATTAGGAGCATACACAGCCAAGATGCTAGCTTGGAGGATATCTTCATCAAAGTGACAGGGAGAGAACTGATATGAGGCTTATCGCGGCGATGAAATCAGATCTAAAATTTCAGTTTAAGCATGGATTCTATGCTGTTTACGCCCTCATCTCTGTTTTATACATTGTTATTCTTCAGAAAATACCAAGCGGTTTGGCAAAGGATTATTCATTAGCTCTGATCGTATTTTCCGATCCTGCAATGCTGGGTTTCTTCTTCATTGGGGGAATCGTCATGCTCGAAAAGCAGCAGGGGATCTTGGACTATTTAGCGGTGACTCCCTTATCTCCGCGGGAGTATATTATCTCAAAGGTTGTGACACTCGGCTTATTATCGATATGCGCTTCAGTCGTTATTGCAGTTATCACTCATTACAGCGACGTGAACTGGCTTTTACTAACCGTTACGATTTTAGGTTTATCGGTATTCTTCACACTGTATGGATTTTTGGTTACCGTGGGTTCTCGATCGATCAATCAATATTTCCTCAAAATGATTCCGTTTCTGTTGCTGACGTCCATTCCATGCATAGCCGTTGTGGGTTTTCCTTACTCGTGGATCTTCTCTGTTCTCCCGAATGTCGCCGGGTTAAAGCTTACGATTGGCATATTTCTGGGAATAACCTGGCAAGAGGCCTTATTCTATCTAACGGTCATAGGCGTGTGGGATATCGCCATTTATAAGCTAGCCTTAAGAGTTCATAGCGAAAACTAGATGGACTAGTTGCAGGAGGGGTTATCAATGAACACTAAAGCGTTTTCCTTTGATATTAGGAGGCTGATGCGAGACCCGGTTTTACGGTTGTTTATGTTGGTACCGTTTATAGCCTTGGCAGCAGTAAAACTTTTTCTAACCCTTGGAGAACCAATGCTTGAACGAACTGAGTTTACACTGGGCCCTTATTATGGTTACATTCTCGCGGTTTGTTTGACGTTTTCTCCATATATGCTGGGAACCATTACAGCCTTTTTGATGATTGACGAGCGTGACGAGAGTATCTATGAACTTATGTCTGTAATGCCGATAGGCTATGCAGGGTATATTGCTAACCGATTATTTATACCATTTGCTTTATGTATCCCCTATACGATATTGAGTTGCTTCATCTTAGCGATTGTCGAGTTGTCCGTGATCCAAGTATCCTTCATTGCCTTATTGAGTGGTGTGCAAAGTGTAGTGGTCTCTCTGATTATGTTTTCTCTAGCCGACAACAAGGTTCAAGGATTGACCTATTCTAAAGGGCTTAATATCTTTGTTTTCGCTGCAATGGCCGATTTATTAGATTTAAAATGGGTAAGCAATATCTCAGCGTTCATACCGTTTTACTGGACTTCTCAGCTAGTCAGATATCCTGCGAATCTTACTTCAATGGGTCTAGCACTCGTGGTGCACCTGGCTTGGCTGTATTTAGCTATCCGTCTTGTAAGGGCTCGCAGGTAAGTGAAACAAAGGTGAAACAAGGGGACAGGCACACTGTTTTGAAACAGTGTACCTGTCCCCTTGTTTCGCTTGTTTTATATAGAGAAAAAGGCTGGACGCATTAATTGCGCGCCAGCCTTGCCTCATGTCTATTGCGAATCGTGAATGTGTTTTTCTCTTATTTCCTGCTCTTCCTCCAACTTACTTATCAATTTGGCTGCGACACTCCAGTCGATAACCTCGTTGCGGGCAGAACTGATAAAGGACGTTTTTTGGGCCAGTAAGACAACGCGCTCGGCTTTTTTCATTTCATCTGCGGCAATCGTTTCATCCGACATATGAAGCTTAGAAATATCTTCTTCGATCTCCTGCTGCCTTAAGGCGAGTCGTTGTACCATTTCGTTGCGAGTGCATTGTGAAATCCCTCCTTGCTTAACGTTGCGGTCGAGCTCTTCCACGGCTATCCCCAGCGATACATTTTCGCCTAGCAAAAGCTGATACTCTGCAGAATCACCTTTTTTACGACTTAACCCTAGCTTTGAAATCAACGGCCCAATTGTTAACCCTTGGCCCATCAGAGAAACCAAGACTACTCCAAAAATCAACGGCACCAGTATTTCTCTTTCCGGTACCGCTGTGCTAATACCAAGCACCATAGCCATGGACAACGCCCCTCTCAACCCGCTCCAAACCAACACATGTCTCCACCGAGCGGGAATAAACTGCCCAAAGGCTGATAATAACGCTGAGAGGCTATAGACCGAAGTTGCTCGCCCGACCAAAACGACACCAAAAGCAACCAAAATAGTATTTAGATTAGCAACCATCGGCATGACGGTTATTTCCAAGCCAACCAATAAAAACACCATCGAGTTGACAGCAAATGCCGCATATTCCCAGAATGATATGACTGCCAGGCGTGAAGCAGGTGACATTCCTCGCGGCAAGCCATAGTTGCCCATAACCAGACTAGCTGCCACCACAGCAATAACGCCAGATACATGCACACTTTCTGCTGCTAAGTATGAACCATACGCCACTATAGTCGTCAACGTAATCTCTAAGAGATGATCGTCAAATTCTTTAGTAATGAGGGAGGCAGAAGCCCCAATAATTATACCGATCACCACCCCGCCACAGACAGCGATAATGAACGTAAGTAGGCTCTGTGATAAAGAAAAGGTGCTTGTAATTATCACACTTTGGATCACACCGAACATGACCACTGCAATGCCGTCATTAAATAAGCTCTCTGCTTCTACAATCATCGACAGCCGTTCATTAACCCCCAGTCGCTTAAATATCGCTAAAACCGAAATCGGATCAGTCGGTGAAATCACTGCCCCAAACAGCAAGGCAACTAAAATCGGCAAACCTAAAAAATAATGAATACCATATCCGACGACTAGGGTAGAAATTAAGGTCCCAAAAACAGCTAATACGCCTATGATCTTCCACTGACGTTGCAATGGTCGAAAATGTATGTTGATGCCGGCTTCAAACAATAAAGGCGGCAAAAAAATGGCAAATAAGATATGCGGTTCCAAATATACACCTGGCAATAAGCCAAAGTAGCCTACCATTAGGCCGGTTAGTACTAGGGCAATGGTATACGGAATTTTAATAAACCGTCCCAGCATTGCTACCATAGAGGCCAGTAACATTAACCAGAAAAAAGACAATGAATGCACTTATTGCCCACCTCTCCATCGTGATGACTCTAGTATTTATTTGCGATCATCATCTTAGTCATATTTATATCATAGTGTTTATCTCTCTAATTTTCTACATTCACCACAAAATTCAATTTTCCTTCAAAAATCTTGATCGAACTACGATTATAGGCTATCAAGGAATACACAGTCTTAGTAAAATTTTTTTAATAAAAGGATTGTGGAAATAATGTGACGAATTTATAAATTTAAGGTATAGATTTAATGGCATTGTGCAAACTTTGGGTTTAAGGCAAAAGGCGATTAGTGTCTATATCAATTGTCGATTATCAATAATCGTTTGAGTGTGGGGGTATGCAGCATGAGTAGCTCTAATGTCATATCCAAAACTAAGCAAGGGTTTCTCTTTAAACTATTTAGTCGGCTAGGTAAACGAATGAGCCTGAGGGCAAAGATCAACTGGCTTGTATTTTTAGATATTTTTATAGTCTTAATTTTAGTCTTGACTGTTTTTTCCTATATCATAGTTAAAATCCAATTCGACGAAGTAGGACAAAGGGCGCTCACTTTAGCAAAAGTAGTGGCAGATATTCCAGATATTGCCCTAGCCTTAGAAAAGGAATCTGACCCTTCACTGATCATTCAGCCGTTGACTGAAAAGATTCGTGCTCAGACTGGGGCAGAGTTCATAGTCGTTGGAAGCATGAGTCTTATTCGCTATAGTCACCCTAATCCTCAGAATATTGGCCAAAAAATGGTTGGAGATGATAATCATAGAGTTCTGCTCGGCGAGTTCAGCATTACCCAAGCTGTGGGTACCCTAGGTTTGTCGGTGCGTGGCAAAGCCCCGATTTTTGGTATGGATCACGGTCAACGTGGCGTGGTTTCGGTTGGTTTTCTGGTAGATAATATTTGGAACAAAATATTCTCCTACCTAATAATAATTGCCGGTATAGGATTGGTAGGGCTTACTATCGGCCATTTGGGGGCATATTTGCTTTCGGGACATATTAAAAGACAAATTTTCAATATGGAGCCGTTTGAAATTGCTTTTCTAACGCAAGAACAGGCCTCAATTTTGGAATCTATTAGGGAAGGCGTTGTAGCAGTTGACATAGAGGGTAAGATTAAGACCTGCAATCAAGAGGCTAAACGCCTCCTAGGATTAGAAGCATCAGAGGATATTTTGGGTAGGCCTATAAGTACCGTAATTACAAATTCGCGTCTGTCAGAGGTGTTAGCCACAGGGATAGGTCATTTTGACCAACCAATGATTATTGGTAATTCCTTGGTCATTGTTAATCGCCTTCCCGTTATTCTTAGTGGCAATGTAATTGGAGCAGTCTCTTCTTTTCGAGACAAAATGCAATTAGATCAAATCGACCAACGTCTTGCTGATGTGGGACGCTATGTGGATGCGTTGCGGAGCCAACGCCATGAATTCATGAATAAGCTTCATACTATATCGGGACTTATAACAATACAAGAGTATGATCTAGCCCGTCAATTGATCGATCAAGTTAATGATGAACAGCAACAGGTATTAGAATTTTTTCTAGCCAATATTAGGGACTCAGCGGTCGTCGGGATTCTGCTTGGTAAAATCCATCGGGCCAAGGAACTTGGAGTCCAATTAATAATAGATGATTGCTCCCGCTTACAGGATCAATGCACACATCGCGATCTCGTTTTGACGATACTGGGGAATGCCATCGAAAACTCGTTTGAAGCGTTTACAGATTGGAAAGAAAAAACCCGAAATCCAGTTATCACTGTGTATATTAACGATGAAAGCGAGCAATTGATTATTAGAGTTATAGATTCAGGGCCAGGAATTAACCCCTATATAAAAGAGCACATATTTGAGAACGGGGTTAGTACTAAAGGGGCTGATCGGGGGTTTGGATTAGCCTTGTTATCGGGTCGGATAGCATATATCGGCGGTACACTGACGGTTGAATCTGTTGATGAAGGGACAATCTTACAAGCTATTTTGCCACAATAAGGGAGGACATACTATGGTTAAAAAACCGCTTCAGGTTCTAGTAGTCGATGACGACTTTATGATTGCCCGTGTGCATGCCAAATATATTGAATCCCAAAAAGGCTATAGTGTTGTGGGAGTTACGCATAATTTTGAACAGACTTTAGCCCTAGTGCAGGAATTACACCCGGATTTGCTTATTTTGGATGTTTATTTGCCCGACCGGTCAGGTATTGAACTATTACGTACTATTCGTTCACAGGGGATCTCTTGCGATGTCATTCTTATAACCGCTTCTAAGGAGCTGGAGGTCGTTGAGGAGGGATTCAGGCTCGGCATATTTGATTATCTTCTCAAACCTTTTGACTTGGAACATTTGAAGGAATCCCTCGCAAAATATCAGCAATACAAGATGCGTTTAGGCACCTCATTAAATTTGAATCAAGCTATGGTTGACGATCTTAAAAAGATCCGCTCTACAGGACCCCCAAAACAATTGCAGTCAGGTATTGACGTACGAACTTTAGAGCACATTAAAGAAAGTTTGCTTAACACTAATGGGTTTTACAGTGCTGAACAGATTGCACAATTAACTGAAGTTAGCCGTTCTACTGCTCGCATGTACCTTGCGTATCTAGTTGAAGAAAAAGTGGTAGAAGAAAAATTACAATATGGGACAGTCGGACGTCCACAACGACTGTATCGAATGATATAAAATAGTATATGAAATTTTTCATGAAAAAATTTCTTTGATGACGGCCGTTCTTCTCTAGAAGATCGGCCGTCATTTTAATCGTCAAAATTGATTTTATCGTTTATATCCCGATATTCGTTATAAACGTTCCCTTAATTACTTTGAATATATAGAATATTGCCATAACTCACATGAGGGAGGGAAGCTGAACAAACAGCTCATAGGTTATACAAAAACTAAAAGACCAGCTAATAAAAGTCAAGAGTTTGTCTGATTATTTCTTTTAATTTTCGGTTTGTAAAATACGGCATAACAAACTAAGCCATTGAAAAATCCGAACAATGACCTAAACGTTAA
Organism: Desulfosporosinus sp. BICA1-9; assembly: GCF_000802135.1. Lineage (NCBI taxonomy): Bacteria > Bacillati > Bacillota > Clostridia > Eubacteriales > Desulfitobacteriaceae > Desulfosporosinus > Desulfosporosinus sp. BICA1-9. Next base: position 359 of record NZ_JUEE01000083.1, on the reverse strand, counting down.
TTTTTGGGAAGCCCACCTAGAGAAACGGGACGCTCGGCGCTAGCCAAGCAAACTCTCTTTCAATTTGGGGTAACTCTCTGGAGTAAAAGAGACTTTGCAGTCTTCAAGCGTTTGGGTGTAGTGCACGTGTCAATAGGATGATGGCGAGCATATCCTCGGTCTAACGCCCTCCGGTATCCCTCGCATCACCTTTGACACGATCCGAATGGCTCTGTCGTATCCAAACTATTCCTTTAAGCAGCTGCTGGTTGAGGCTTTGTTGTCCTCCAAGTTTGATGATCTTCAGGTCGTTTAATCACAAAGGGCTTTTGGTCACGAAGAACAGCAAATATGTAGTGAAGAAGTTTGTGCATGACGGC
>NZ_JUEE01000082.1:0-81254 GCF_000802135.1 Desulfosporosinus sp. BICA1-9 | reverse complement strand
GGCTAAAGTCGTTGAGGTTGTCAAGGGCGGGTTAGTAGTTGATGTGGGACTGCGAGGGTTTGTTCCAGCTTCTCAAATCCAGTTGGGATATGTGGAAGATCTAAATCAGTTTTTAGGGCAAACCTTACGCTTAAGATTAATAGAATTTGATTCATCGAAAAGGAAAGTGGTTCTTTCTCAGAAAATCATTTTGGAAGAAGAACAAGCGATTAAACGCCAACAATTACTGGAAACCCTCAAAGAGGGTGAAGTAGTGTCAGGCACAGTCAAGCGGATGACTGACTTTGGTGTCTTTGTCGATATCGGTGGGATGGATGGCCTGCTGCATATTTCGGATATGGCTTACACGCGGCTTAAGCACCCGTCAGAATTGCTGGCGATTGGGGACGAGGTTGAAGTCCAAGTCTTAAGATTAGATCATCAAACCGGAAAATTAGCCCTAGGTCTTAAACAACTTAAAGAGAGTCCATGGGGTCAAGCGGCTGTTAATTATCCAGTGGGAGCTATCATTCAGGGCAAAGTTGTACGTATCGCTACGTTTGGCGCATTTGTGGCCCTCGGTGAAGGTATGGACGGATTGGTTCATATTTCCCAATTGTCAGATCAACGGGTTAATAAAGTCGAAGATGTGCTTAAAGTCGGAGATACAGTGACTGCAAAGGTCATTCAGTGTAAAACAGAGGAGAAAAGGATAAGCTTAAGTATCAGGGAGGCGATTGCAGACTCCGCTCGGGCCAATGATACTCAGGCTTTAGCGGGCCAAGCTGAAATCCAACCGGTAACCATAGGAGATGCCCTAGGAAAGGCTTTCCACTTGGAAAACCAAGCAGAGTAAGCTCTTATACGGGTTTGTTAAATCGAGGCATTATTGACTTCCTGTTCTACGGCGCAGGAAGTCATTTTGGCAAAAACCAAGTTTCTCTATTAAAGAAAGGGGATTCTAATGGCTAAGCGAAAACTAGATCTGCCGATTGATTTCCCCATATTATTCTTAACCCTGGCACTTTTAGCTTTTGGATTAATTATGATTCTTAGCGCGGGTGCCGTAAGAGGATTTAACGCCACGGATAATTCGTACTTTTATGTTACTCAACAATTAAAGTGGGCGATTGTAGGTTCTTTTTTCGCCCTGGTGGCCATGATAATCCCTTATACTTTTTTGCGGCGGCTTGCCGGATTAGGCGTCATCATAAGTATGATCTTACTGATTGCAATCATCTTTACTGATGCGGGGATCGAAGCGGGTGGTTCAGCCCGGTGGATTAAAATTTTAGGATTTACAGTTCAACCTTCAGAAGTTGCTAAACTTGCCTTGGTACTTTTTTATGCCCATATATTAGATCGTTATCCAATTAAGCAGGGCAAAGATTGGCGTATCCCCTTAGGTATCCTTATACCGATTACACTGCTTGTTTTGGCCCTTGTCTACAAACAACCAGATTTAGGGACAGCGATGGTCTTAGCACTGACCTGTACCGTCATGCTGTTACAGACGGAACTGCCGACATTCTGGTTTGTAGCTGCTGTACCGACCCTTGGAGTACCGCTCTTATATTTAATCTATAATACAGAATACCAATGGAATCGAATTTTGGTCTGGCTAGACCCCTGGAAAGATGCTATGCATTTAGGATATCAGATTACGAATGCGGAGATTGCCTTCGGCTCGGGCGGTTTGTTCGGAGTTGGTTTGGGACGAAGTCTGCAAAAATATGGCTTCCTGCCGGAAAACCATACAGATATGATCTTTGCCATTGTAGGAGAAGAACTGGGCTTAATCGGTACTGTATTTTTACTATTCCTCTTTATAGCGTTGTATGCCCGAGCTTATCATGTCATTAGTGGATGCCCAGATCGCTTCGGACGGTTATTGGGCTTTGGCTTGATATCCACGTTAGCTATTCAGACGACCGTCAATTTATCGGTGGTTACTGGTGTACTCCCAGTAACAGGGATTACCCTACCCCTGATCTCTTATGGCGGAAATTCTCTGGTCATCACCTTGGCCAAACTCGGTCTGATCTTGAATATAACTCGATATAAAAAGATACCCAAGCTTAGGATGGTCAAGAGCCCACCCAAACATCGCGGTGTAAACTCCTTCTAAACGGGGATAATAGGAGAAATATCCGTCGTAAGGTGGGAGTCATGTGTTATTTCCCTATGGAGAATGGCTAATTCTATTCTTAACCCTTGAGACTCGGGTAGAAAAAAGAGCTTCTCGGCATTTTTTTCTTAGCTTGACCATGGCCTGGATCATTGGAAAATCTTTGGAATTCATCGTTCCCGCGTCATTGCCCTGGAATTGGCACTTCGCACGTCTGATGGTTATCTTAGTCTTTTGGGTATGGGCGCTGCAACGGACTGAACGATGGATTCTGCCTCTTATAGTTACCAGCCTAGTAGTCTGCCTAGAAACCTTATTTCAAGTCAATGAACCAGGGGTGTTGCCTTATGGAACAGGCATTTTCTCGTTAATCCTAGTTATAGTCGCTTGGCTGAGTGCAAAATCCTTTTGGGGAACAGCAGCCGCCTTAGCAGGAAGCTTACTCCTAAATCAAGCCTTTGTGCGTTTTACTTACGATGGTATCGTCAGACATGCCGACTTACCCGACGAATTTGTTTGGAATTTTGGTGTCTGGTTCTTCGTGCTTTGGGCTGGTTTACGTCTGGGTTGGCAGTCTCATCTTGAGCGGAAACTGGAGAAAGCGACCGCTGATAAATTGTCTACAAGCAGTGTCAGTGCTTACGAACCTCGGGAGGAGCACGAACTCCAGTAGCAGGCGGGTTTGATATGTAGTATACTTGTAAACGATTGAGGCATGGAAATAGGCCCTGATCTGAATTGTCAGGAGGATGAATAGTTTGTCGAAGGGGCTTGTGGTCACAGCCGTCCATACAGGTAGTATTGCTGAAGAAATGGAGATTGAAGTCGGGGACCGTGTTCTTGAAGTCAACGAAGAAAAACTGAACGATCTTATTGACTTTCAGTTTGGCATATCCGAGGATGAGTTCATGCTGCTTATCGAGAAGAAGAACGGTAAGCAATGGGAGATCGAGATTGAGAAAGCTCCAGGAGAATTCCTAGGTCTCCAAGTGGAAATGAGTTCTCAAGGGCTAAAAACTTGTCGCAATAATTGCACATTTTGTTTCGTGGCTCAAATGCCAAAAGGAATGAGGTCGTCGCTTTACGATAAAGACGATGATTACCGCTTATCGCTAACTCAAGGAAGTTTTATTACTCTTTCAAATTTAAGTGAGGAAGAAATAGAGAGGATCATTTCCCTTCATCTCAGCCCGCTCTATGTTTCCGTCCACGCTTGGAACCCTGAAGTACGTGCCCGTATGATGAGAAACCCTCAGGCCGGAAAGTTGCCAGAGCAAATCAAACGCTTTGCTGAAGCTGGAATCGCTGTCCATGCTCAAGTGGTGGTGGTTCCGGATCATAACGATGGTGAGGTTTTGGCTGAAACTATCGAACAGCTAGGGGGACTTTATCCAGCTATACAATCTATCGCTGTCGTTCCGGTGGGCTTAACCCGCTACCGTGAACACCTTACAAGCTTGCGTGGATTCACTTCGGCTGAGGCTGGTCAGATTGTGGTAGAAGCTGAGTTGTGGCAAAAGAAATTCCTTTCCTTGACAGGCCGACATCTTGTCTATTATGCGGATGAATTTTATGTTTTGGCTGGTCGGGAATTTCCGAATTTTACTGTTTATGATGAGTTTCCACAACTTGAAAACGGTGTGGGGATGGCCCGTAAATTTATAACTGAGCTGGAATCGGTTTGGGAGCTTTTACCCAATCAGTTAGCTGAACGCCATGTCCATCTTATAACGGGGATCTCTGCGCAGGTTTTTTTTGAATCATGGAGTCAGCGCTTAATGGCTCGAATCAAGGGTTTGAAGCTATCAGTACATGGGATACGCAATGACTTTTTTGGAACATCTGTGACGGCTGCCGGATTATTAACGGCCCAAGATATCGCCCATCAATTGGAGGATTTAGCAGGGGAAGAATTTTTTATCCCTCGTGTGATGCTCAAGGCTGATGAAGATCTCTTTCTGGATGATCATGATGTTAAGTGGTTAGAAGAAAAGGTCAATGGCAAGGCTAGTATTGTTGAAAATCATGGCGTAGCATTCTTAGAACATCTAATTGGGGATTCTTTGGAGGTGGGACGATTTGAGTAAACCTGTAGTAGCTATTGTAGGACGGCCGAATGTCGGAAAGTCTACTTTATTTAACCGCATTACGGGCGGTCTTGTGGCCATTGTTGAAAATATGCCTGGAGTGACAAGAGATCGACTGTATCGAGATGCAGAATGGCTGGGACGGAAATTTACCTTGATTGATACTGGGGGAATTGAATTTAAGGATGAGGGGACACCCATCCCGGCCCAGATGCGCAGACAGGCAGAAATTGCCATGGAAGAAGCGGATGTCATTATTTTTGTCGTAGATGCTCAGATATCAACGACCCCAGATGATGATATGATTGCCAGAACACTACGTCGGTCGGGAAAGCCCGTCTTGCTGGCAGCCAATAAAGTAGAAAACTTCGAAAAGATAGAAGGTCAACTCTATGACTTTTTAAGCTTAGGGTTAGGGGATGCCATCCCAATTTCTGCTGTACATGGGATGAATACCGGGGATTTACTCGATATGGTCATAGCTAATTTCCCGGAGAATGATGAAGACGAGTATGACCCCGATGTGATAAGAATTTCTGTGATCGGTCGTCCGAACGTTGGAAAATCGTCCTTGGTCAATACGATGCTAGGCAAAAACAGAGTTATTGTCAGTAACATACCAGGAACAACCCGGGATGCCATTGATACTCCCTTTGAACAAGACGGAAAGCATTACGTCCTGATTGATACGGCAGGGATGCGCCGTAAATCTCGTATTGATGAGCTGACGGAGCAATATAGTGTTGTGCGATCTCTTCGGGCAGTCGATCGCTCTGACGTGATTCTTATGCTTATCGACGCAGTCGATGGAGTTACAGAACAGGACAAAAAGATTGCTGGGTATGCTCATGAAGCAGGTAAAGCAATTATTTTAGTGGTCAACAAATGGGATCTCGTGGAAAAAGATGAGAAGACTATTAATAAATTTGAAAAGACAATTCGCGAAGAATTAGGATTTATGCAGTATGCACCAACCATGTTTATTTCCGCCTTAACAGGACAGAGGGTTAATAAGATCTTGGACCTTGTGGATTTCGTAGTCGAGCAAAACTCTACTCGCGTGACAACGGCAACCTTGAATACCTTGCTGAGAGAGTGGGTTCATCTCAATCCGCCTCCCTCCGATAAAGGAAGGCGCTTAAAAGTAAGATACCTTACTCAAGTGGGAGTAAAGCCGCCCACGTTTGTGTTCTTTGTGAATGATCCAGAATTGATGCATTTCTCCTATAAACGATATTTAGAGAATCAGATGCGAAAACATTTCGGGTTCGAGGGTACTCCGATCCGAATTGTCGTTCGACAAAAAGATGAAGAGAAAGAGAAGGATTAAACCAAATGCCACGCTACCTAATTTTTATCTTAGCGTATAGCTTGGGTGCCATTCCTTTTGCCTATTTAGCAGGCCAACTCAAAGGGATAGACGTACGTCGGCATGGCAGCGGGAATATCGGCACGACGAATGCCTTTCGCCTTTTGGGGGTTAAACTGGGCATTTTAGTGCTGCTCGGAGATTTTTTAAAAGGGGCCTTAGCTGCTTTCCTTGGTTATTGGGCCTACGGACCCTGGGGAGGGATTATTGGCGGGTTTCTAGTGATGACAGCTCATAGCTGGAATCCCTTATTCAAGTTCCGCCCTAGTGGCAAAGGAGTCGCCGCAGGATTTGGAATTATTACAGTCCTGATGCCGAAAGTCATGTTTGTGGCGATTGCCCTTTTCTTGCTGGTAGTAGTCATTACACGTTTTGTTTCAATGGGTTCCGTTGTTGGTGCTCTTGCGGTTGCTATCACTGTTTTTGTTTTTCAGGAACCCTTTGCGTATCGAGTTTTTGGCTTGGTTGCCGCCTCTGCTGTGATCTACCTACATCGGAGTAATATTAAACGAGTCATCAATGGAACAGAACACCGATTTGGCGACAAACAATAATCGAAGTCCGAGGTCCGTGATTCGAGGTTCGAGGGTTATGGTATTTTTACGTGGACCACTTGATATTCGAACTACGAACTTCGAATATCGAACATCGAGTAGGGGGAATAATATGCCGAATATAACAGTTTATGGTGCGGGGAGCTGGGGAAGTGCTTTAGCTGTGCTCATGGCCAATGCTGGGCATCAGGTTGCCCTTATCGGACGTAATCCTGATGAAATGGAACGTTTGAAGAAGCAACGCGAAAATGCCCGTTATTTGCCAGGCGTTAGTTTACCGCCCCAACTTCTGCCAACCACCGATCTCAAACAATTAAATGCTGATTTGGTCGTGTTCAGCGTGCCATCCCATAGTGTCAGAGAGGCTGCCCAATTCGTAAAGCCTTACCTAAGGCAAGGGTGTATCGTAGTCAATACGGCGAAAGGTTTAGAGGATAAAACACATCTCCGCCTTTCGGAAGTCTTGAAAGAGGAGCTTCCACACCATCCGATTGCTGTCTTGTCCGGTCCCAGCCATGCCGAAGAGGTAGCCAGAGATATGCCGACCACTGTCGTAGTGGGCTCGGATGTCAAGACTGCCGAGACGGTCCAAGACATGATGATGACCTCGAAATTTAGAATTTATACCAATCCCGATGTCATAGGGGTAGAATTAGGTGGAGCCTTAAAAAATATCATTGCCCTGTGTACTGGAATTGCCGAGGGGTTAGGCTTTGGCGACAACACCAAAGCTGCTCTGATGACTCGAGGATTAGCAGAAATTGCCCGTTTGGGCGTGGCGCTAGGTGGGCATCCCTTAACCTTTGCTGGATTATCTGGCGTTGGCGACCTGATTGTGACCTGTACCAGCCTGCATAGCCGTAATCGGAGGGCGGGTGTCGCTCTTGGGCAGGGAAAACCTTTAGAAACCGTCCTTAAAGACGTAGGAATGGTGGTTGAAGGGGTTAGAGCGGCCCGTGTAGCCTATGAGCTTAGTATTGAGAAAAACGTCTCAATGCCTATCACAGAACAAGCCTACAAAGTACTCTTCGAAGGGGCCGATCCCCAAGAGGCGGTCGTTGATTTAATGTCACGCGGGAAACGCCATGAACTTGAAGAAGTTGTGGAGATGAGTTGGTTAAGATAGTATACATATTTTAAGCTTGAGTTTCATAAACGTAGAAGAGGTTCTTAAAAGCCTTTTCTGCGTTTTTTGTTGTATAGTCATATTTGCCCAAAAGAGCCAATATACTTATACTGCTTAATGTGCTAGTCCGGTTATTGGGAATCCACGGGTTACAGGGAGGTGGAAGGGGAGATAAGGTGGAGGCCCTTCCCCAAATTTTGGGACAGCACTCAAAAGGGAGGGAAATTAAATGGAAAAAGTAGACATTTTCAGGGATATCGCTGAACGCACAGGGGGCGATATCTACCTCGGTGTCGTCGGGCCAGTCCGTACAGGAAAGTCCACCTTTATCAAACGGTTCATGGACCTCCTCGTCCTGCCCAACATCCTAGATGCATTTGAACGGGAACGGGCCAAAGATGAGCTTCCGCAAAGTGGGACAGGGAGAACGATCACGACGACTGAGCCTAAGTTTATCCCATCAGAATCCGTAGAAATCGTCGTCAAAGACTCAATTCACATGAATGTTCGTTTGGTCGACTGTGTAGGCTACAGTGTCGAGGGTGCTTTAGGGTACGAGGCTGAAGACGGTGAAGAACCACGAATGATGAAAACATCCTGGAGTGACGAGCCTATGTCATTTCAAGATGCAGCAGAAATGGGCACCCGTAAAGTGATTACTGACCATGCCACGATTGGCATTGTAGTCACAACCGATGGATCTATTACGGATATTCCTCGGGATGCTTATCTCGATGCTGAAGAGCGGGTAATTACCGAACTCCGGCAACTGGGGAAACCATTTGTGGTGGTATTGAATACGACCCGTCCTTATGCTGATAACACACAGGAGTTGAGCCGTTCTCTCGAGGAGAGGTATGGAATACCCGTTATTGCTATGAATTGTCTGGAAATGACTCAGGAAGATATTACACAGATTCTCGAAGAAGTATTATATGAGTTCCCCGTAGCTGAGGTTAATATTGATCTTCCAAAATGGGTTGAGGAACTGGATCCTAGTCATCCAGTTCGGGCAGCTTTTGAAGAAACGATTCGCAAGGCCATTGACGGCGTTCGGCGCTTGAGAGATATCGATCAGGCCTTAGATGCTTTACTGGAATGCCAATATGCCCAAGATGTCATTCTTAAAGAGATGAACTTAGGCAGCGGAATCGCTAATGTAGAAATCACCGCCATCGATGGACTCTTTAAAACAGTCCTCCAAGATTTTACGGGGATTGAAATTGAAGGAGATCATTCCTTGCTTCGTTTAGTCTTAGATTATAGCAAAGGCAAGAAAGAATGGGATAAACTGTCCGCGGCCATTGAAGAAGTTCGTCTCAACGGCTATGGCGTGGTCACTCCTCAACTGGAAGAAATGTTCCTAGAGGAACCAGAACTTGTCAAGCAAGGGGGACATTATGGAATTAAGCTCAAGGCTAGCGCTCCATCCTTGCACATTATTAGAGCGGATGTAACGACAGAAATTACGCCTTTGATTGGAACAGAGCGGCAAGCCGAAGAACTGGTCAAGTATATGTTGGATGAGTTTGAAAGCGACCCGAAGAAGGTCTGGGAATCGAATATCTTTGGCAAATCATTGCATGATTTGGTTCGTGAAGGTATCCAAAATAAGCTATATAAAATGCCGGAAAATGCTCAACATAAACTGCAAGATACCCTGCAACGGATTGTCAACGATGGCAGTGGAGGACTTATTTGCATAATTATCTAGCAAAGAATCGAGAGTAGATTTAAGAGGACGCTGGAACGCCGCGCAGTGCGGTATTCAGCGTTCTTTTTAATGTTTTGGAATCCTAAAATATTTGCACGGGTGCATAAATTGTGTTGTAATTTTCTGATAAATAATATATTCTAAGAGCAGGGGTAAATCAATATGCGCATTTGCAAAGTGATTAAATTTTAAAAACCTAGTGTAATAGCGGTTTTTAAGGAGTTTTATTGCATATTTTAGAAGTGATAAACACCTAATAAGCTTAATATTAATATGTATGTGTGAAGATGCAATAATATGCATTTGTGCATAATCTAAGATCTTTGCTGGGGCATATGGAAAAACCCATTGAGAGGAGGTGAAAACATATGGCAAACTTACTTTCACCAATATCAGGAAATGTTTGGAAAATCCACGTAGCTGTTGGCGATGTGGTGGAAATCGACGATGAGTTAGTAATTCTTGAAGCCTTGAAAATGGAGACCCCTATCTACGCTTCTGATGCTGGCACAGTAACTGAGCTCAAAGTCAAAGAAGGGGAAAGTGTGAGCGAAGACCAGGTATTAATTGTAATTGAGTAAATTGTCCATATATCTAGTCGAGATATCTTTGCCCCTGCTCTGTTAATTTGAGGGGCAAAGATATACCTGATTATGTCATCAAGTAAAGCAACTTCCTAACCAAGAAGAATTCCCCCTAAGTTATAGATCGGTTTTTGGTTTGGTATTTCATAGACCATTAATCAAAGAAGATGAGAAGGGAGATCGTAATATCTATGCATAGAAAGCAAACTGCCTTGCGACCCTACTTCGAAAAGATGTCCGATATTGGGAAACCTTTAAGTGCAGGAGAAATAAAACGAACTGAAGACAACGTGAAATTTATTCAAGAACAAGAGGAAATAATTTCCAAGGCCATCGAAACAGTAAAAAATGCGGGCACTCCTGCTGAGAAAATTCGAAAAAGAGGTCAGATGACGGTTTGGGATAGGCTCGATTATCTGGTTGATGCCGGAACTTGGTGTCCTTTACATACACTTTATAATCCAAATGACAATGAAGAAGGATGCACTGGTGTTGTAGACGGACTAGGTAAAATAGATGGAAAATGGGCAGTGATTATTGCTTTTGATAATAAGGTCATGGCAGGAGCTTGGATTTCTGGCCAATCTGAGAATATCTTAAGGGTCACTGACTTAGCCAAAAGGCTGAATGTTCCTTTAGTTTGGCTTACTAATTGTAGTGGGGTTAAATTAATGGAGCAAGAAAACGTCTACGCCGATCGACGCGGCAGCGGTACGACGTTTTTCAGGCATGCTGAGCTGAATCGGCTTGGAATTCCGATCTTAAATGGTATTTATGGCACAAACCCGGCTGGCGGTGGCTATCAAGGAATCAGTCCTACGATTCTTATAGCCCATCAGGATGCCAATATTGCTGTGGGAGGAGCCGGGATTGTTGGAGGGATGAATCCAAAGGGTTATTTCGACTTGGAAGCAGCCCAAGACTTAATCAATGCCACTAAAGGATTTAAGGAAAAGGCACCGGGTCGGGTAGAGACTCATTTTGATCAAACCGCCTATTTTAGAGAAGTTTATGATACTGAAATTGGCGTCTTAGATGGGATTAAAGAGTATATGAGTGGTATGCCAGCCTTTGATCCCAAAGTTTTTCGCGTGGCTGAGCCGGCTGAACCCAAGTTTCCTCTCCTAGATCTGAATAGAATTATTGCTGCCAACCAAAAAAGACCCTATGATGCTACTCAAGTATTAGCCCGTCTTACGGATAATAGCGAATTCATGGAGTATAGGCCTGATTATGGACCGGAGGTCTTTACTGGGGTAGCTAAAATTGACGGTTTCCCGGTCGGAGTAATCGGCAACAGACAAGGAATAATACCTAAATATCCAGAGTACGCAGAAGGAGCCTATGTTGGCGTAGGCGGTAAACACTATCGTCAGGGACTTATCAAACAATGCGAATTCGTGACCATGTGTGGTCGGGATAATTTGCCCATCATCTGGCTGCAAGATACAACAGGCATCGATGTAGGAGATATTGCGGAAGAGGCTGAATTGCTCGCCATTGGTCAGAGCTTGATTTACTCCATCGAAAAAACGGATGTCGCTATGATGTGCATCGTCTTAAGAAAAGGAACTGCTGCAGCTCATTATATTATGGGAGGTCCCCAAGCTAATGAAAATAATGCCTTTACCCTGGGAACTCCATTAACAGAAATTTATGTGATGCACGGGGAAACCGCTGCTGCCGCTTCCTATGCGCGAAGGCTGGTCAAAGAACAAGACGCTGGTAACGATTTAGGACCAACCATTGACAAGATGAACCAAATGATTAAAGACTACGAAGCGAAATCAAGACCGGTGTACTGTGCTCAACGAGGGTTTGTGGATGAGATTGTTTCCCTCCCAGACTTAAGAAAATATTGTGTGGCTTTTGCAGGCGCAAATTATCAAAATCCTAAGTCTATCACACCAATTCATCAAATGATCCTACCTAGGTCGATCAAGGGATAAGCAAGATTCTTACTCTTTGGGGTAATTACCTATCCTAATGGGATAGTTTCCTGTTTAAGTCTACATTTCCAGGGAAATCAAGAAACGAAATTGTAAGGAGATGTGAATAATGGGAAGGGAATGCTTAAAGTTTCGGATAACCCCTCAAGAGAATAAGGATAATCATTTGCTTTATCAGAAAGACGGTTTTTTAGCCAGGATTATCCTGAACAGACCGGAGAAGAATAATGCCTTTTCTTTACCGATGATTCGGAAATGGGCAGAGGCACTTCAAGACGCACAAGAGGATCAAAACATAAGGGTTATCGTGGTGACTGCCATGGGTAAGGCCTTTTCCGCCGGCGGGGATATCGATGCCATGCTTAATGGAAAAGGATTTGTCGGATGTGATGATCAAGGTGAGTCATGGGGCGATAAGGCCATCGACCGTAAACGGGCTTTGACAAGCCTCATCCATAAAATTGCATTGACACTGGACATAATGGATAAACCAGTTATTTGCGGTATTAACGGAATGGCCATAGGCGCAGGCCTTGATATGGCTTTAATGTGCGATATCAGGGTAGTTGCAGATGATGCGCAGCTTTCTGCCAGTTACGTGAAGGCAGGCCTTGTACCCGGAGACGGTGGTGCTTTTTATTTGCCGCGATTAGTAGGAGTTGCCAAGGCTTTAGAAATCTTATGGACTGGGGATTTTATCTCAGCCTACGAAGCAGAAAAAATGGGTATGGTCAACAAAGTTGTCCCCGCGTTGGAGCTAGAACAAGCTACCTTAGAGCTGGCTAGAAAAATAGCGGATTCCCCTCCAGTATGCGTGCAAATGATTAAGCGGGCTGTTTATTCAGCTCAACGCACGAACGATTTGCGGACAGCGTTAGATTTAATTTCTTCCCAAATGGCTATTGTTTCTGAAATGTCTGACCACAGGGAAGGGTTGGCAGCCCTTAAAGAAAAACGTAAACCAATTTTTACTGGTCATTAATTACAGGAGGGAGAGGGGAAAAATGGATTTTGGATTAACCGAAGAGCAAAGAATGATTCAAGAGATGGCTCGTGATTTTGCAGAAAAGGAAATTGCTCCGTATGTTGAGGAAGACGAAGATAATCATTACTATCGCCGAGAGATCCTTACTAAAATGGGTGATTTAGGCCTGCTAGGTTGGAGCATCCCTGAAGAGTATGGCGGAAATGGCATGGGCTGGATGGAAGCTGTCGTGGCTTTATATGAAATTGCTAAGGTTCATACGTCTTGGAGGCTAAGTATTAGCGGCAACGTCTGGGGTCCGGCGATGACGATAAATGAATGGGGTACCGAGGAACAAAAGCAAAAGTATATACCCCGTCTGGTCAGTGGCCAAGCTGTAGGGAGCTTTGCGATAACTGAGGCCAACACGGGTTCTGATGTGGCTAGTATGAAAACTTCTGCCGTAGATAAGGGTGACCACTGGTTGGTGAATGGCTCCAAAATGTGGATATCAGGCGGACACACTTGCGATATTGGACTTCTCTATGCGGTCACAGAAAAAGGAGCAGGAACGAAGGGTTTATCCTGTTTTATCGTGGACTATAATAATACCCCGGGTATTACAAGAATTCCCATTCTCAAAAAGGTGGGCATGTGGCCTGCTCCGACTTCAGAACTGGTGTTTGAAAACGCTGTGATTCCAAAGGAAAACCTTTTAGGTCCTCTTAATAAGGGTTTCTTGATTTGTATGTGGATGTTAAATAACACACGTATGGGTTGTGCCACTGGTTCGGCAGCGCTTTCTGCGGCCTGTCTAGAGGGGGCAGTTCAATATGCCAATGAGCGTACCCAGTTTGGCAAACAGATTGGAAAATATCAAATGATCCAGCAACAGCTTGCTGAAATGAAACTAGAAGACGAAGCTGCTAAATACCTGGTTTATCGAGCTGCCTGGCTCAAGGAAAACAAATTGCCAAACCAACAAGCGACTTCGATGGCTAAACTATTCGGCTGTAATGCAGCAGTTCATGGTGCAAACATGGCCATGAAAATCTACGGCTCATATGGTTATTCAACCGAATATCCTTGTGGTCGATGGCTCCGCGATGCCAAGCAGTTTGAAACCCTCGAAGGAACGTCCAACATTCATATGCAGATTATTGCCAACATCGAGCTTGGTTACCAGCCAAATAGGTAGTTTACTAATTTAACTACCCTTTAAAAAATAAACATAAATTTTAGTATTATTATTCCTAATTTCCGATGATGAGGGGGGAACGAGTTTGTTGCGTGTCGGTCAAGTGATGTCACGACTTTCCGTATGTCTTTACAGTTACCACACTATAGGGGATGCACTTACTTTAATAAAGGAGAGAAAAGTGACGGGCTTGCCTTTACTCAACGATCAAGGTCGTCTGATGGGTATGGTTACCAAAGAGCAGATTTTCGAGAAGGGCCTAGAAAACTTCAATGCGGAGAATAAGGCTGTCGACTATTTGACGACTCGTTTCCTTCCTTTAAAGGAAGACGCGTTATTAGAAGATGTTAGGGAATTACCTTTTGATATTTACCCAGTCTTGAATAACCAAGAAGAAATTACTGGAGTGGTGACCAGATATTCTTTGATGAATGCTTATCTTCAACAGGTCCAATTACGCAGTCAAGAACTTGAAGCGGTCTTTGACTCGGCCCATAATGGGATTTTAGCTATCAATAAACAGGGAATTATTACATCTCTCAACCCAGCAGCAGAAAGACCCACTATGTCAACTAAAGAAAAAGCGGTTGGACGTTTTTTAAACGATATTATTATCCCAACAGGTCTCTTAGAGGTTGTACGCAGTGGAATACCGGAATTTGGGACTAAATTTAAAGTGGGTCGCAGACTGTATATCTCTAATCGGACTCCGATTATTAAAGATGGGGAAGTAGTAGGGGCGGTAGGCGTTTTCCAAGATGTTTCTGAGCTAGAAAAGATTTTGCAAGAACTGAGAAGTGTAAAACAACTTAATGAGGAGCTCCAGACAATTATTGTTTCTTCTTATGACGGATTAATCATTTGTGATGGCCAGGGTGAAATTCTTCGTTGTAACCCTGCTGTGGGCAGGATCTTGGAAGTTCCTTGGGCAGGTCTGGTAGGAAAGCCGTTTAAAGACCTTGTGGATAATGGAGTTTTCCAGAAAAATATTATCCAATTGGTTAAAAAACAGGATGGTTTAGCAAGTATTTTGGAAAGACCTTTTGATAAGCATTCTCTAGTTATCACGGGCAACCCAGTTTATAGTGAAGAAGGGGAAATTGTAAAAATTGTTATCAACATTCGAGATACGAGTGAGTTAGTATTTTTACGAGAAGCTCTGGAAGAAAGTAAACAACTATCAGAAAAGTATCAGTCTCAGATTGTTCAGATGAGGAATCAGCAGGAAATGGGTGCAGAGTTGAGGTCCTGTTCGGTTATCATGAACAACGTCATGGATCTTGCTTCGAGGGTAAGCCAAGTCGATTCACCAGTCGTCTTAGTAGGGGAACAAGGGGTAGGTAAGGAAGAAATTGCTAAATTAATTCATTTAAATAGTAAACGTAGTAAAGCTCCTTTTTACAAATTGAATTGCGGATCCCTTCCTAACCAGCTCTTAGAGATTGAACTATTCGGCCAAGGAATCTCTGAGGATAACGGTAATAAGGGAAAAGCAGGGGTATTCGAGTTAGCTGAAAAAGGTAGTGTCTACCTGGAGGATATTGGCAAGATGTCCTTAAGTCTACAAGGACGTCTGTTGCGGATACTGCAAGATAAGACACTGCAAGTTTCAGGTGGAAAAGAAACTATTTCCGTTGATATTAGAATAATTGCCAGTAGCATGAGACCTCTGAAAGAGTTAGTGGAGAAGGGTCTTTTCCGCGGGGATCTCTTCTTTAGTCTCAACGTAGTACCTATTAAAGTTCCAGCCTTAAGGGAACGTAAAGAAGATCTTATTCCCTTGGTTCTTTTTCATCTGGAGCAAAACAATAAGCGACATGGGCTGGAAAAAGTCTTTTCTCCAGAAGCAGTTCATTTATTCTTGAACTATCCTTGGTTAGGTAATGTTCGGGAGATGGCGAACGTCATAGAGAGGTTGGTAGTTACTTCTAACGAAAAGCTTATTTCTGCTCGAGAAGTTGACCACGTACTTTATGAAAAGGAACAAAGCCCTCTTAGGTCCGTTACAGTGGCCGGAGTAATTCCACTTAAAGAAGCTATCGATGATTTAGAACAACAACTTGTTAAGTTAGCTATGAAGCAACACGGAACGACCGTTAAAGCCGCAGAGGCTCTAGGGGTTAATCAGTCCACGGTAGTACGGAAGTTGAAGAAATTAAAAGACATGCAGGAAAATGTCACAAAATCTTGGGACTAGTAGTAAGCAAATTACCATAGAAAGGACGGGATTAGTGTGACTGATTGGGGTTTAGCTGTCAAGGTGTTTGTAAGTGGCGTAAGTATTGTCATGTTGATCATGTTTTTACTACAGCTCTCGGTAAGTGCTAGTTCATTTGTCGTTAGAAGTTTTGAAAAACGTCTAGCAAAAGCAAAGGAATAAGTTAATTAATGTAGAAAGATAGAGAGGAGACGTTTAAGACATGGAGAATGTACTACAAGACTTGATTGCATCCAGCGGCTTTTTTCATCTTACCGTTGGGAATGTGGGTATGTGGATAATAGCTTTTGTACTTATGTATTTGGCCATTAAAAAGGGATATGAGCCCCTGCTCTTATTACCAATTGCCTTTGGAATCCTAGTAGTAAATTTACCGCTGACATATTTAATGCAGCCCGAAGAAGGACTTATCTGGAAATTTTATAACTACGGAATTAAATGGGAAATAATTCCTCCCCTGATTTTTCTTGGTTTAGGTGCGATGACCGATTTCGGCCCCGTGATAGCAAATCCTAAAACTTTGCTTCTCGGCGGCGGTGCTCAAGTGGGAGTTTATGTTACCTTTTTTGTTGCTTTGCTTTTTGGTTTCGACATGAAAGAAGCAGCGTCGATTGGGATCATTGGGGGAGCAGACGGTCCGACCTCAATTTATCTCACATCTAAGTTAGCGCCCCATCTGCTTGGGCCAATAGCAGTGGCAGCTTATTCATACATGGCCCTGGTTCCAGTTATACAACCACCCATCATGAAATTACTGACAACTAAGGATGAACGAAGAATCGTGATGCGAAAGTTACGTGTGGTCAGCAAAACGGAAAAGATTGTTTTCCCAGTTGTTACAGGAATGTTGATTATGTTGATTGTCCCTGCTTCAGCCGCATTAATGGCTATGTTTATGCTTGGCAACTTATTTAAGGAATCAGGAGTTGTCGAAAGGCTTTCGAAGGCGGCCCAAAACGAAATCATGAATACTGTGACAATTTTCCTAGGGCTTTCCGTAGGTGCCACTATGACAGCGGAGATATTCCTCAAAAAAGAAGTAATTTTCTTATTCATTCTCGGTTTATTTGCCTTTTCGATTGCTACAGCGTCTGGAGTTTTGTTAGCAAAGTTAATGAATCTTTTCATAAAAGAGAAAATCAATCCTTTGATCGGAGCTGCGGGGGTTTCTGCCGTACCCATGGCTGCTCGGGTTGTTCATAAAGTAGGCGCAGAGGAAAATCGTCAAAACTATCTCTTAATGCACGCCATGGGTCCTAATGTGGCGGGAGTAATAGGTACTTTAATTGCAGCATCAGTTATGTTGACGTTTTTAAAATAGCATTTTGCAGTTGATGTTGTTTTATAAATTCATAAGGTTATAATTAAATAAAACTTTTTCTTTTTTTATAAGAAGTTATCAGAAAGTTTTAAGTATATTACGAATTATGAATATTTATTATAATGAAACACCAATGCGACATTAGGCTATAACGCCGCATGTCGGTGTTTATACAGGATTAGTTGAGATGGAAGGGGTGAATTAAGACACTCGAAAGATTGGTATTATTTTAATTGAAAAAAATGTATGAGGAGGACGATTTTTAATGAGGAAAGTATTTAGCTTAATAATGGTAATTGTGATTACGCTTGCTATGACAGGTTGTGGAGGTCAAGCTACTCAGGCGCCAGCTAGTTCTAGTCCGGAACCCGTAAAAGAACAAAAAGTGAACGTTGCTACTGGTACTACTTCCGGGGCCTATTATCCGATAGGAAATGCCATGGCTAAAATATGGACGGACAAAGTTCCTGGTGTTAAAGCTTCAGCCCAGTCAACTGAGGCAAGTGCGGCTAATATGAATTTCTTGCAACAAAAGGAAGTCGAAGTTGCCTTTACTATGGCCAATGTAGCTGTGTACGCTTATGAAGGTCAGGATAATTTTGCAGGACGAGCCAACAAGGACCTGCGTGGGATGACGTTTCTGTATCCAAATGTCACGCAAATTGTAGTACGTAAGGATTCAGGTATCAACTCTCTCAAGGATCTTAAAGGAAAGAGATTTGCACCAGGTGCCACTGGGAGCGGGACAGTAACAAACTCTAAGGAAGTCCTAGGAGCTTATGATTTGAATTTCTGGGATAAGGATAAGAGTAACGTTAAAGCCGATTACGTGGGATTCAATGAGGCGAGTGAGTTGTTGAAAAACAAACAGGTCGATGCCTCTAATTTCTCCGGTGCCATGCCCTTGGCTGCGATCTTGGATGTTTCCAATTCAATTGACGTCAAGCTAATTTCTCTTGAACCGGACATGATTAAGGCCATAATCGCCAAGTATCCGTTCTATTATGAATATGTCATTCCAAAAGGCACCTACAAGGGGCAGGATGAAGAAGTGCACACGGTAGCCTTGGCAAATCTATTACTTACACGGGCTGACCTAAGTGAGAAGTTAATCTATGATCTTACTAAGGGTATTTATGATAATATACCAGACCTGATGAATGCCCACGCGATTACTAAGAATATTAAGAAAGAAGATGCTGCAAAAGGAATGGGGACTGTGCCGCTGCACCCGGGTGCAATTAAGTACTTCAAGGAAGTCGGTGTAATGAAGTAAAGTAAAGAGAGTGGTTAGCTGCATGAATGATAAAAAAGGAAAGCGTGACATTCAACAGGTCAACGCATTATCAGAAAACCAAATCACAGAAGAAGAAATTATACAGGAAACTCTGGAAAAATACGACAAAGAGTCGCAATTCCGGAAGTTTGACGCCAAATCAAAACTTGCGTTATTGGTCTCTGTTATAGCTGTTTCATTTTCCATTTTTCATTTGTGGGTAGCGGGTTTTGGAGCGCTAGAGGCCATAAAGTTGCGCTCCATTCACCTGACCTTTGTCATGGTGCTCATCTTCCTGCTTTATCCTGCCCGTAAGAAAGGGTTGCAGAGCAAACCGGGCATTGTGGACTGGTTCATGGTTGGGCTGAGTGTTGTAGTCGGCCTCTATATGGTCTTTGCCAACGAGGCATTAGCAATGCGCGGAGGTCTGGCGATTACCCAGGATTACATCATGGGGGCCTTAGGTATTCTAGTTGTGCTCGAGGCGGGACGCCGGGCCTTAGGCAAAGAGTTGCCGATCCTTGGCGCACTATTTCTCCTCTATGCCTACTTTGGAGAACACATCCCGGGTTCCTTTGGGCATAGCGGCTTCAGCATAAAGCGAATTATTTCCCAAATGTACTTAGGCTCAGAAGGTATTTTCGGTATCGCCCTGGGTGTTTCGGCCACGTTCATTTTCTTATTTATATTATTCGGTGCTTTCCTCGGGGAAACTGGGATGGCCAAGTTGATTAACGATTCGTCAATGGCCATCGCAGGAACTTCACCGGGTGGACCAGCTAAGGTCGCTATATTCGCAAGTGGGATTATGGGAACGATCAGTGGTAGTGCGGTAGCCAATGTAGCTTCTACTGGTGCATTTACCATCCCTCTGATGAAAGGTATAGGTTATAGGCCTCATTTTGCTGCGGCGGTGGAAGCAGTTGCTTCCACCGGTGGTCAGTTCATGCCTCCTATAATGGGAGCTGCGGCGTTTGTCATGGCAGAAATCTTGAATATCCCCTATAAAGACATT
Source organism: Desulfosporosinus sp. BICA1-9 (assembly GCF_000802135.1). Lineage (NCBI taxonomy): Bacteria > Bacillati > Bacillota > Clostridia > Eubacteriales > Desulfitobacteriaceae > Desulfosporosinus > Desulfosporosinus sp. BICA1-9. The sequence goes on along the minus strand of NZ_JUEE01000082.1, from coordinate 61,772 downwards.
ATGATTGCCGCGCTGATACCTGCCTTTCTCTACTATTTAGCGGTCTTTTCAATGGTGCACTTAGAAGCACTTAAGACTGGGTTAAAGGGTGTGCCACGTGACCAATTGCCAAACATGAAATTGGTCTTGAAAGAACGAGGACATCTGATATTGCCGCTCGTGGCAATAGTCTATCTGCTTGTAAAAGGTGTAACTCCAACTTATGCTGCTTTCTATGGGATTATTGTTGCGGTAGCTGCAAGCCTCATGCGCAAATCGACTCGAATGAGCTGGCGTGGCTTTTTGAAGGCGTTAGAAATAGGGGCTAAAGGGAGTATCGGTGTAGCTATTGCCACAGCGGTGGTGGGTTTTATCGTCGGGGTATCCTCTCTGACCAGCCTGGGTATTACACTAGGTGACAACATTCTTGCCTTAGCTCACGGCTACTTGTTACCTACCTTGGCCCTGACCATGGTCACAGCTATAATTCTAGGTATGGGAATGCCCACAACAGCGGTCTACATCGTGGGGGCAACCATTGCCGCCCCTGCTCTCCTCAAGCTGGGGATCGCTCCTTTGGCCGCTCACCTGTTCGTATTCTACTTTGGCAACATTTCTAACGTAACCCCACCGGTAGCCTTGGCTGCCTTCGCAGGGGCCGGGATTGCCGGAGCAAGCCCAAGTAGAGTAGGGTGGACTGCGGCACGCTTAGCCTCAGCTGGATTCTTAATTCCTTATATTTGGATTTACTCGCCAGCCTTAATAGCCCAGGGTAGTATGACTGAGATTCTCGGGGCGGTAGTAACCGCGACTATGGGAATTATAGCGCTAGCCTGTGCTGTACAGGGCTATATGCTAACAACTACTAATGTTTTCCATAGATTATTATTGTTTGTAGCTGCTTTTGGCCTGATTAAACCCGGATTGCTTACAGATACAGTTGGTATCTCGGTATTAATATTAGTGTTCCTCTGGCAGCGGTTTCAGCTTAAATCAGAAGAGGCCAAGGGAATCAACCTCTAGTATTAGTTTATTCAGGCAAAAATTATAGGCCAAGATCTTTAGCAGAGTACCTAACAGGTCAGTATAATTGCCTGCCGGAACACTGGTGGGCTATTATACTGTTCTAGAAATCAAGACTTTGGAGAGGGGAAACAGGAATGCAATATTTCATGGAACCAACAGGTGTAGCCATTATTGGAGTAAGCCAGGACTTTAAAACTATTAACGGCAAAATTCTAAAATATTTGTTAGATCATAAGTATCAAGGTCAGATTTATCCGGTTAATCCCAAGTACAAAGAAATCAAAGGACTGATCTGTTATTCTTCGGTAGGGGCTATTCCTGAACAAGTAGATTTAGCTCTGATTGCCGTGGCTGCCGCTCGAGTACCTGGGATTTTGAGGGATTGCGGTGCCAAAGGAATCAAAAGAGCTGTGATCTTTTCTTCGGGCTTTGCTGAAACCGGCGCAGAAGGTAAAGCGATCCAAGACGATATTATCAAGATAGCCCAAGAATTTCAGATGCGCTTAATTGGTCCTAACTGCTTGGGTATTTTGAATGTTTCATCGGGGCTGATCTGTTCCTTTAGCGCTTCCATGGAAATTGAGAGTATCAAGGCAGGCCCGGTAGCCTTAGTATCCCAAAGTGGGGCTGTGGGTTTTATGCTCTTTAATTTGCTGCAAGAGGCCGGGGTTGGCGTTAACTTTGTTATCACAACAGGTAATGAAGCTGATGTAACTGCAGGTGAAGGTTTAGCTTATGTAGTGGAAAATCCCAACAGCAAAGTAATCGTCACCTATTTGGAAGGATTAAGGGATGGCGAGACCTTCAAGAAGACTGCAGAAAAGGCAGCAGAGGCAGGCAAGCCTATTATTGCCTTAAAAGTCGGTAATTCTGCCAGTGGTCAAAAAGCAGCCGCTACACACACAGCGGCGTTAACTGGTTCGGGAGCAGCCTACAAAAGTTACTTTGACAAAATGGGCATCATTCAGGCCAAAGACAGTGATGATGTTATTGACTTGGCCCAAGCCTTTGCGCCCGGTAAATTGCCGCAAGGGGATAGAGTAGGGATAGTAACCATGTCTGGTGGAGTAGGTATCTTACTGGCTGATCGTTCAGAAGAATGGGGTTTGCAAGTACCGGAATTAAGTGAAGCTTTACAGGAAGAGGTAAGGAAGGTCATTCCGTCCTTTGGTTGTGCCCAAAACCCTGTGGATGTCACAGCACAATCCCTGAACCAGGGAGAAGAATTCAAAAAATGTCTGAAGATTCTCTTGGCTTCTGATGAATTAGATATGCTGATCGTCGCCATTACTATGGCTACGGGAAAAATTGCGGAAAAAATTGGCCGTGACATTGCCGAAGCGGCTTTAGATACAGATAAACCTCTTGTTGTCTGTTGGAGTGTTGGCCAAGTAGCCAAGCCGGGTTTTGACGTCTTAAAGGATGCGGAAGTCCCACTCTATCACTCTCCAGCTCGGGCAGCTAAAGCTTTGGGGTCGCTATACCAGTATGCCAGTTTTAAACGTAGGTGGAAAACACCCGTTGCAGGAGAAATAAATTCAGACAGACAAGACAAAGTTCAACTTGCCCTTAAGGAAAGCAACAAAGCCCTAAGTGAACATGCTACCAAGGAATTATTAGAACTATACGGGCTTCCTGTCACTAAAGAATACGTTGCCACCAATGCAGAGGTCGCGGTAGCTTTTGCAGAAAAGATGGGCTATCCAGTCGTGATGAAGATTGATTCTCCTGATATTTTGCATAAAACCGAAGCTGGAGGAGTCGCTGTTAATATCAGTTCGGCACAGGATGTAGCAGCTAAATTTAATGAAATTATGGAAAAGGGCCTGATTTATAATCCCCAAGCTAAGATCAATGGGATCTTAATCCAAGAACAAATTCCACCGGGAGTAGAGGCAATCATTGGGCTGCAGAGAGATCCGGTTTTAGGCACACAGATCATGTTTGGCTTGGGCGGGATTTTTGTTGAAGTGCTTAAAGATGTAGTCTTAAAACCAGTACCTTTAAGTCGCGAGGATGCTCATAATATGCTCCGGGAGATTAAAGGGGCTGCTCTATTGAACGGAGTCAGAGGAAGGGCAGCCGTTGATAAAGAAGCCTTGGTCGAAATACTCTTGGGTGTTAGCCAATTAGCCGTGGAAGCTGGGGGTAGCCTCTTAAGCTTGGATATTAACCCAGTTACAGTTTTGGAGCAGGGTCGAGGAGCCAAGATTTTAGATGGGGTATTGGTAGGAAATACTCTCTGATCAGGTATGAGTCAGTTATCATTCTTGCCAAACTCACGCAAATCAGCTTATAATATGGTTGAAGATTACAGGTAATGTCGTTGAGATAGATTGGGGCGATTTGGTGGCTGGCAAGACCCATGATTTTTTAATGGTCAGTAAAAGTATTTTGCCCGAAGCCATTTTAAAAACCGCACAGGTGAAAGAACTCCTTGTCAAAGGCGATGTCGAAACGATCAATGATGCAGTAGAGCGTGTAGGGCTTAGTCGAAGCGCATATTATAAATACAAGGATGGCGTATTTCCGTTTTATGAGGCTAGCAGGGAAAGAATCATTACTATTTCCTTGATTCTAGAGAATAAAGCCGGAGTACTATCCCACGTCCTAAACTTTATTGCCTCGGTTAAAGGCAACGTCCTGACGATTAATCAAGGGATTCCCCTGCAAGGAGTAGCCAATGTTTCCATTTCGATTGAAACTGCTGGCATGGCTGATACCCCCGAGAATTTATTGGCTGGGCTTGGGGAAATCGATGGGGTTAGAAAAATTGAAGTGATCGGTCAAACTTAGGGTTGCGGATTTAAAGCAAATATGGTATCCTTTAAAAGCCGTCAAATGAGGGCATTGAAATCGGGGCGTGGCTCAGCTTGGTAGAGCGCTACCTTGGGGTGGTAGAGGTCGCATGTTCAAATCATGTCGCTCCGACCAGTAATATTAAGGCTCTCAGCCTTTTAAGGTAGGCGGGTCAAACTGCAAATGTTGACCTAATGCCGACCAAAAAATAGACCATCTTGAATGGTCTATTTTAGTATCATGCTTTTAGTTCTATCTGCTTTCTTTTTGTTGGAGCTCGATGATTTTTCAATTGGTCTAGTACATTATTTTCATACAGCCATGTCGCATGATAATGCCGAAGAAAGTGCAAACGAGTCTTCGGTATTTTTTTGTCTCTTACGAGCTTGTCATTAATATCAATTATTTTTCGCTCGTTCTTTTTGAGCGTGAAGCCATCCATGATCACGACTTTTAAGAGGTCCATTAAATAAGGTGGAGCTGGAGGCTGGCACGAAGGCTGGTGTACAACTCCCAGTAAAGGAAGAAAACATCTACATCAATCTTAAGTCATTTACTCCGGGCGGCTGGATCAAGAGTGCTCACCCGTTCCTCGATGCGCTCCATGGAGCGGGCAGATGCCCGCGGAAGTTACTCTTAGTGGGCCGAGTTATGGAGAGATGCGCTCTCTCTTTTTTGTTGCAATCAAGATGAAGATGTCACGGATTTTATGAATAGAAAGGCTATCGAATTTGAAAAGAGGGATAAATGCCGTAGTTATCTCTATTCCGAGTTCAGCGCGAAGGCAAAATTTCTGGAGGAATTTTCGGAGCGGAACTCTTGGCTTTCCGATCCGCTGGTACCGGCAGGCAAATATCTTAAGCTTCTAATGGCAAAGCGATACTTGCTGATTTACCAAATAAAAGGGGAAAATGTCTGCGTGGACGTTGTGGCAGACTGCAGGCAGGACTACAGCTGGCTGTTATAGGAGGCAAATTGTAAGCCGTATTGGAATTTAGTACAGATTATTGGGGGCTGTCTCATAATGATGTCTGAGGACATTCATGAAAAGGCAGCTCCTTTCACTTTCATGACAAGTGGACGGATTGCTTCAGAGTAATTTGCCAAGTTGTCTGACATTTTTCGAAGCCTGAACATATTATATTCCAGTAATTTCTTTGAGAAGGAATGAATTCAGAGCATGCTATTTGAACGGGAAGACTGGAAATTGTTCAGAAATATGGAGACACTGCCCCAAAAGGCAGGGGTGCCTAAAAGCAAATTATCCCTGTTGGTTTGTAAGGAACTGGTAGACAATGCTCTAGATCTAGGAGGAGATTGTGAAATTGGTTATGGGGGGGAGTTTTTTTATGTCAAGGATCACGGCAACGGCCTGGATCCCGAACTGTTTTCAATCAACAGGCCCCTCAGATCCTCTAAGTATTTAAGATTGCCTACCAGAGGAGCGCTGGGGAATGGCCTGCGCGTGGTAGCCGGGGCGGTAGCAGCATCGGGCGGCGAACTCTATGTTTCCACCCGAGGGAAAACTTATAAAATCCATTGGCAAAAGGACGGCAGGGCCCTCCCGGAATGTTTAGGTGCATATCACGAAGAGGGGACAAAAATCAGCTTGACTTTAGGCAAAATGCCCATCGATTCAAACTGGGCGCGCCTGGCGATAGACTATGCCCAAGGTGAAACCTACCGAGGAAACACCTCTCCCTATTGGTATACCAGCGAGAACTTTTTTGAATTGTTTCAATCCTTCAGCGGATCGGTCAGGGAACTGATCGCCCAATTTGATGGCTGTACCGGCAGAAAAGCTGGGATAATAGCCGCTAACTATTCCAAGACACCTGCCGCTGCCTTAGGCTTTAGCGAAACAGAAGGGCTTTTGGGTGAGCTGAGAGCCCAGGTTAAAAATGTTAATCCGGAGCGGCTGGGGCGGATCGGCCAGCTGGTTAACTGGAAGGACTACTGTAAATCATCCGGTGTCTTTAAGGTCAGGAATATGAAAGGGAACCAGGAGGCGGAAATACCCTTTGTCCTGGAAGTCTATGCGGCGCTCTCCGCTACACCTCATCTCACGGTATTACTCAACAAATCACCGGTGACCGGCGAGGTCAATATCTACCACAACAAAAATGAGCTGAATCTTTTCGGCTGCGGCTTAATCTGCAATGTTAAGGCCAAGCCCGCCGTTATATTAATCAATATCATGACACCTTATATCCCCATTGTGACGGACGGGAAAGAGCCGGATCTCTCGGTCATCGCCGACGAGATTCGAGATGGTATTAAAAAGGCGGTGGACAGAGCCCAAAAATCCCTGCCCACCCCTGTAATTAAAACGAAATCCCAGAAAGAAGTTGTGGCGGTATGCCTGGAAAAAGCTATTGCCAAAGCCAGCGGCAACGGGGAATACCGCTTCAGCCTGCGCCAGCTCTATTATGCCGTCCGGCCCTACGTGATCCGTGAAACGGGGAAAGAGCCGGATTACACTTATTTCTGCCGGGATCTGATCGGCAGTTATGAGGCGGAACACGGCGACATTCCGCTGATGTACCGGGATGAGCGGGGGACGCTGTACCATCCTCATTGCGGTCAAGATATTCCCATCGGCACCATCGCGGTGGAAAATTATCATAAGCCCGCCTGGACATTCAACAAAGTCCTGTATATTGAAAAAGAGGGCTTCTTCAATGTGCTCAAGGAAAAGAAAATCCCGGAGAAATATGATATGGCCCTGCTCACCAGTAAAGGTTATGCCAGCCGGGCGGTCAAGGATTTGCTGGATGCCCTCGGGGAAAATTCAGAGGAAGAGATCACCTTTTTCTGCATTCATGACGCCGACGCTTATGGCACGATCATCTATGATACCCTGCAGAATGAAACCGGAGCCAGGCCCGGCAGAAAAGTGAAGATCATCAATCTGGGCTTAGACCCTGAAGAAGCCCTCGCCATGGGGCTGGAGGTCGAAACGGTGGAAAAATCCGGCCGTAAGAAAGGCGTGGCCAGCTATATAGATCCCCTGTGGGAGAGATGGCTGCAGAACAACAGAGTGGAACTGAATGCCATGAGTACTCCCCAGTTTCTAGCCTGGCTGGAGGGGAAAATCCAATTGCACAATAAAGGCAAAGTGATACCCCCTGAAAGGATTATGCAGGAGAGCCTGGATAAAAGCCTTCAGGATAAACTGGGCCAAAGGATTGCGGCGGAACTGTTGGAACAACATCACTACGACAATCAGGTAGCGGAAGCGGTTCGGCAGGTCAAAGAGCGCTGTGGGGACAGCCAAGCCCGGTTAGCGGAGACGGTGCCGGCGGAACTGGGGCAGGAACCGGTCCGGCACTGGAAGGATGTAGTGGAAGCTGTGTCCGAGGAGATGATTAAAAATTGCCGGTTTTCAGGTCTGACTAATCTAGATTAGTCCAGGACAAAACCGCCATATTTTTAAACTGGAGGCTGTGTGCAGGTTCAAAACAGGCCGGCCCGGGAGGAAGCTGCTCCATAGCTGCTTATGACTCTGAACCTATGTCAGCAGTTGACGACTTTGAATCGTTACAGCTTCAATTACGATTCCAACGAAGCGTCATCCAACGATGATTGAAATTTAAGCTGGTCGCAACCCCCTGTGGGTAGTAAGAGTAATGATAGCCAATTTGGAGTGGGCTAATGTATATAAGCTAAGCTTAGGATTTATTTCCTAAATAAGAAAGGATTACAATAAATAATAGAGAATAAAACAGATTAGTGAAGAATTTAAAAGTCATATTTTCCAGCAAAAACAGGTGCAAATAAGAATGACTTGTGTAGAAACCGAACAGGAGATCATATTAAAGCGACATTCCACTCAAGGTAAAACCTTTGGGGGCGGTAATAGACGCAGATAAAGAAGAAAATAATTAGCGAAAACCGTCCCGAATAATTTTAAGTGAGAACGGATTTTACAGGAGGGTAAAGATATGTCTTTTTTTGATAAATTAAAGGAAGCCACTGAGAGCTCAATTGATTTTGCAGTGACTAAAATATCTGATATTAAGGAAAATATTGAGGACGCGGAACCAAAAGAAATAAAATTTAGTGAAAAGCAGCTGATTGATATATATGGACTTCTATTTAAGATAGCCTATGTTGACGGAGGACTCTATAAGGACGAATTAAGGAAAATTTACGAAATTATGAACACAGACGGATTCTCTGAAAGCGGTAAATTAGAAATTCAAAACTATTTAGTTGAAGAGCCCAACATTGAAGTAATAGTTCAAAATGTCAAGGAATATGAGAAGGAAATTAAGTACATAGCTTATTTAAATTGTATCGAGATATCAATATGTAATGATGAATTAAATTCTACACAACAAGAATTTCTTGGAAGGTTAAGTAACGAATTCAGTATCACTGATGATCAAAACAAAGAGATGCGTAAATTTGCACAAAAAGCTAAAGAAATTGCCCAGAGAGGAATCGATGATCAGTTTGCGGCTGATACTTTGAAAGCGGGAATTGGCGCATTGGGTGCAGTTGGTGTTCCGATAGCTGCTGTGTACTTTAGTGGTAGTGTAATCGGGTTAAGTGCAGCGGGAATTACTAGTGGACTAGCGGCACTTGGATTAGGGTTTGGAATGATTCCTGGAATAGGAATCGCAATTGTTATCGGAACAGTTATTTTTGTTGTTGTGACAAACTTACTTGATGTTGGAGGTAAAAAACAGAAAGAAAAAGCTCAACTTGCAAAAGAAAGGCGCGCCGAGCAAGTAATTAGAAATTTACAGGATACAATAAATAATTTAATTGACAAATTAATGGAATTAGAAAAGAAGGCACAAGATGCAGAGTCTAATAGAGAAGCTATTCATAAACTTCAGGAAGTTATACAAAAGTTGAGACAAATTCAGAATTCTAAGAAACAAGGTTGTGCGGCATGCTAACACAGGAAGAGTTAGATGGCCTGCATCCCATTATTAATGTTCAATATAACATAGTAACTAAAATGACTCAAAAAATTGAAGATATTGAAACAGCCTTTTCTACAAATAGAGATACTGCGATGGAAATTATATCGGTCCAAAAAATGCTAGATGAATTATTACAGGATATTGAGTTGCTTTCCGAAGAAGATATTTTAAATGCGCAGCTAGAAACAGAGAGTATTAATTCTATTTATGAGAAAAAACGAGCTGAAATTAAATTTTATTTCGAAAAAATTGAATTTACCACATGGGATGATTATGTTGTGGAATGTTATAAATATTCCTTGAAAAACGATATCAATCCATTTGTTCCATATGAAATGTTTTTATCTAATATTGATTTAGAGACTATTAATAGCGAAAAGTATAGCAAGCAATTTAAATGGGATAAATGGGATTATATATTCGTTGGGCTTGCAGGAATTGTGGCTGCACTTACTGATATATTCATTGTAGCGATACCTAAAGATATGACGTCAGGTGTATATAAAGGACAAAAAGGTAGTCCGTTGACTAAATGGCTACAGAGCTTAAGATTACCGGACGGTTTACAGAGCTGGCTTGAAAATGTAGCTAAAGTTCCATACGATAACACTGGTGGTTCTACTCATAGAATTGATACGATTGGTCATGACCCCATTTTAGGTTTGATTTTTGGAGTAATCGATATAATAAGGGGAACTTCTACATCTCTTAAGGATGGAATTATTGTTATTGAAAAGGTGAGTGTGGGTACGGATCCTCTTGAAGCAGTTGTGAAACAATTTCTGCATTTGTGTTCGGATGTTTGTACTAAGAAAGGATTGCCGATCCCTTTTGCTTCGATTTTTGAGTTATTAAATGTTGGTAGTTTTAAAAGACCTAATGGGAAGACTGCAACCATTAGTCAGTTAACTAAATGGATGTATTACCATGGGTACGATTTAAGGCATTTTGCGACGATGAGTATTACTCCGGCATCAATTGAAATTATTTTAAGAATGTATATAATGATCCGTCATTTTGTAGAAAACGACGATATTGTTTTTATGGTGGGAGGTAATCCTAAATACCGATCCATGTTATTAAGTTCTCATTCTATAGCTTGTGCGGCAAATGTTGGAAAAGTATATTTAAGGCAAGGAAACCCTCTTGCTATTAATTATGCTGAATGGTTAGCGTTAATTAGATACCTCATTCCATCGGTTAAATATTGGTTATTTGATAGAGCAGAATTAGAACTGAAGCATCTTGAAAGTATTAATGACGATATTTGGGATCAATTACTTCAAAACTCCGACAAACTATTGAAAAAGTCAAAGTTTGAGAATATGGAGCCTATTATATTGGGGGAAGTAACCAGTTGTTACAGGAGTGCAAGGTCCGAGGATATGCTCGCATCTGCCACATGGACACGATGACAAAACCAAAAAGCTGGAGTCCGCAGGACATTCTCGCTTCAGCATAGAATGTTCTGCTGGCTAGCGCCGAGCGAACTATCCCCACCCGTCCGTGTATGAGCGACGCAGGAGGAATACGCGGCCCTCGGACCCGGCCGCGTATGACCAGCGTGAGCGGGAATTCGGGGACGGACGGCCTGCAGGCCGATCTCGCTGGCATGCCGCACTTTCCTGTGCGTGCGGCATGGTCCGTCCAGCGACGGACCTGGACCCGTTATCACACTCTTATTCTTCGTCGGCACGGGTGTCTCCCCCTGAGACAACCGTGCCGATCTTAATCTCGACGGTCCAAGACATGCATGAAGGGCGGGTCCCCCACCTCGTTTATACCTCGTCAACGTTCCAACCACGTCGTAACCCAGGCGGCGGACCGACGCAGGAGGGAACTTCGCCTGATCGGTGCCAACTCTCGTCCGCGTATGAGCGACGTAGGAGGAAATTCGCGGTTCCCGGCCCCGGCCGCGTATGACCAGCGTGAGCGGGAATTCGGGGACGGACGGCTCGCAGGCCGAGCCCGCTGGCAGGCCGCACTTTCCTGTGCGTGCGGCATGGTCCGTCCAGCGATCCAAAGAAGTCTCAAAAGGCAATATGAGAGTACAATGACCTGCACTATGCATAGGTTTTATGAACGATTATATGTAGTATTAATAGATGTTCAGTTCTTAGAAGAGTAATGATAATAGGAATACCGAGCAGATGAATAAATGCCAGCCAAGTCGTATGCAGACCTTGACGCAATCCTGGGCGGTACTACCAGGTAAGCTAAACGGAGGGGAAGGACGCCGAAGACAAGAGTATCTAGAGCAAGGAGGTACCCGTGCACGTATGGGACTATACCTCGATGCCGAGTATGCACACCAAGCAGTGTGAGAAGTGAGAGAGGGCACATGATAAGCGACTAGATCCAATCATTGTCAGAACGGAGCTATAAAAATGAGCGACGGGCCAAGACCCAAACTCACGGGCCCAAGTCTGAGCTTCGGCATGTAGGCCGCACCCAGGCCTTCATGCAGCTTCGTCCGAGCGGGGGGTTCTCGACGCAGTAAGGCACGGATCCCGACGCAGGAGGATCAGGGCCTTCTAGGAGGGAACGCACCTGCTGGGAAGCGTGCCAAGACCATAAACCACGCGCCAAGGATGTGAGGCAACCCGAGGCGGAGGGGTGACTCTCATTCGGAGATAAGCCTGGACCCAAGTCGGCGAGCCAAGCTCCGGAGGCAGCCCGAGGTTACGAGGGGTGAGTGCGGAGCGGCAGGGCCAAGACCCGAAACGGCGGGCCCTACTCCAGCTGCGGGATAACCGCGCTCTTAGCTCAGTTAGCTCCACGAGGTTCGAGGGGAGATCCACTGAGCGGCAGCCGGCCAGGACCCGAAACGCATCCGCGAGAGGACTGTGCTGCCGGCTTATAGTTCAAGCCGGATGACTAGCAGATTAGTCCTTTTAGATCGCTGTTTTTCTTGCTACAGTATTAGGAGGCCAGACATAGAGCAAATAAAACAGGGTACCTTAACAGTCTGCAGCGAACGCCCAAGAGGACCAGGCTCGCTTTATATTTCAGGCTGGATAACTAGCGGCCTAGTCCTCGGCAGCCGGTGACGTAATCCTGAGCGTCCCTCCAGGACCCGAAACGGCGAGCCACACCCCAGCGCAAGATAACAGTTCGCTTAGCTCAGTTAGCTTCCCGAAGTTATGAGGGGAGATCCACTGAGCGGAAGCAGGGCAGGACCCGAAACGCATCCGAGAGAGGACTGTGCTGCCGGCTTATAGTTCAAGCAGGATGACTAACAGCTCTGCCCTTTTTAATCCCTGTTTATTTGATGCAGCTTTATTATAACTTGCAATAGAGCAAATATAACAGGGTACCTTGCCGCTGGGATGATTGTACACCACGATCAATGCTAGATACTGAACTCCATACAACTCTGAGGGCTATGGTTCACCTTATTTTGAGAAGTGCAGTTCCGGAAGGAGCGAATGTTCGAATCGGCATAGTTGTACTCATTGACCTTTATCATATTTTTAATTTATAATTATCTTAACAGATCCCACCACGCCTCTTCTTTGGAAAGCGTACCACGGTGGGCCATTTTTTATGGAGGCTCTTTAAACTTGGTAGATAGAGCAGTCAAACCTCCTACAAGCTATGAAGAACAACTAAGTGGGAAACCAATACGTTTTAATTCAATAGACTTATTATATTCCTTGACTAATGCTTAAAGTTTTGATTTAAGCTTAGTCATTTATTTTTATAAATTGTTAGTAATTGAAGAATTTATTGAAATAGCTCATATCAAAAGGTTCCATTTTAAATGGGGCCTTTTGACGTAGATGCGGTCCTCAATGCGAGGTTTTATTTATTTCGTGAACTCATCGCGAGGGACAATTGCGTTCGCCACAAGGGACCAATGAAGATGTATATGCGCTGCCTTTGCTATTTAAATGAGCTAGCTTTATGTATTAATGGAGTATTTCGATTATCTTGGGAGGAAATGAAAGAAAAATGCGGAAAGTATTAAGCTGATTACAAAATGCATGAAAACCTTCTCGACGTAGAGTGATGTGAAGACATTTCATATCTTCACTGTTGGGACATCGTCATTATGAGCCGCAATTCGTTTTTTAATGAATGGGAAAAAACGGCAGGAAATCTGTCGGATCGTGCAGAAATATTATAAATATCTTGCAAAAGGTTACTATGAAGGAGGCTAGTATAGATGACGCAAGACTTGATAGGTTTCAAAGAAAACCTCAAAAGAATGATCGATATCGTTTACGCGGGCACAAGTAACGCATTAGCCGTGGCCGACCAGCTTACGTTTCTGTGGAGCGTGTTTCTGCTTGCGGATGACAGTCCCAAGCCATTGAATTATCCATTTAAAAAGTCACTCTCTTTCACGTGGTCGGAATTGCTTGCTATAAAGCATGATGCATATGACCTTATTCAAGAGAAAATTCTACCTAGAATGTTAAGTCGCCATCCTGTCAGCAGTTATGTTCCAAAAAGGATGGCGGGCGGAGGGGAGAAGTTGACGATTACTCCGGCTCAATGTTATGAGCTAATGGGAATACTGAACGATATTTACTACAGGTTGGACGTAGTGCGTTTAAACAATGCGAGACTGAATCTGGACATTATGCTTTACGATTATATGCTAGAAATGCTCTTCGAAGGTTCCATCGAAGGTAAGTCGGAATGGATGACCGGAGGATCGGTAAATTTTATCGTATCGCTTGCCAGTTTCCACTTAATGCGCAGCGGTGGCAACGATGACACGATCAACGTGCATGACGTACACTGCCGGTCCGGTCAATTGCTTACGGCCAGTTTTAAGGAATTTCAACCTATCAATCCGCGGACCTCTCTGTTTGCTGGGAGGACGTTGTCGCCCATAATGACACGCATCGCCACCTTTCGATTCCTTCTGTCAGGCGTCAGGAGATTCAGTATTTTGAAGAAAAATCCGCTTGTCTTTCCCCATGATTCATTCAGTGTCGGTTCTCCAAAAGAGATAGGAAACTGGCTGAAATACGACGTCGTCTACGTCCACCCGCCGAAGTCAATAACGACAAATCATAGAAAGGCATCGGATTCTCGCCTACTTGGACTGACGGGCACCTCGCATATGTATTTTTCTTATTTGCTTTACGGTTTGAGTAAATGCAAGCCCAGGGGCTGGATGTTTGCCATTCTGCCGGAAAAGTTACTAAAGGATGAAGGCAACTGGCTGCTGGATCAGATCTGGCAGGAAGCAAAAATTAAGGCTGTCATCCATCTGCCCGACGAGCAGAAACGATCAAGTAATGGAGAAGAATTCTCCTTGATCGTCTTAAGGAATGAACCGCTGCCTGGCAGGCAAAATATGGGGGATATCAGGCGGTTCCAACTAAGTGGATACGAAGACTGGCAGACTACGCTTTTTTGGGACGATTATAAGGCGGTAGGGAACGGTGGGGCTTCCGCCGCCATTTCAGACCTAACCGGTTTTGTCGAGGTAAGAAGACCAGATCAGAATCAGCTGAAGTTGGATGAACTATTGTTTGAATCCATCAGCAGGCTTGAAGACGAAATGGTAAACCCGAGAGATTCGAGGCCGGACGGGGAAAAACTTCAAGACTGGCAGGTCACTCTCTATCGGCATGGGACAAACTTTGATATAGGGCAGAGCTTGCAGCGTCTCATTTGTGATAACCGGGTTGAGGCGGTAGTATCGGAGGAAGGAGAGGTTGTTTTCGAATTAAAGCGTACCGACAAGCGCACCGAATTCGAGCCAAAGAAGCTTGAGGAGATTCTCTCCCTAGAGCAATTTCAGCTATTCTTAATTATATGCGATTCAGAATCGCCAATTCCAATACATAAAGCAAGACAAAAGCTCTCGCAGGAAGAGCAGAGCAGATTCACCATCCAACAGGCGGTCGATACGGTCCATATGATTGGCCGGATGGGGCTCCTCGAGTGTATTTACGAGTCTGTCAACACAGGCATTGCTTCCACTGCGGCAATCGGCGCGATTGATCTCTGGATGAAAGTACCGGAAGGAGAACGCCTATGGAAATTCACAGCCTCTCGTTAAAAAACTACAAGCAATTTCAGCGCTTCGTCGGCGATTTCGGGGGCAGAGACGAGGAGTTGAGTCCATTCTCGATAAAATTCTTAATTGGCAACAACGGTTCAGGCAAAACCTCCGTCATGCAGGCAATAGGGCTTATTTTTACCCGAGCGCTGAACGACGAATCGCCTGGTTTTCCGTACGAGTTGATCTACAGTATTGCTACGAACTCCAAACGAATCTATGTGCTGTTGTCAAACAATCCTGACGAGAATGAGCTAACGGAACGTCTCCATATTCGTACCTCAGAGAGCCTGGTACATGTTAGGAAAGGAACTGTGATCAAGGAGCGCTACAGCGAGCAGGCGAATCTTCATCCGCGCAGGATAATCAGTTTTGCTACGGGTCCAAATAATTCCCTCGAGGAGGTATTGGTAAAGTCTCCACTAGCCGCTATAAACAGCGACATTTACGACGAGCTGAAACGTGAAGGTCGGGGTGGAAACAGGCTGGGGTATCTCCAAAAACTGCGCGGGCAGCTGCTATACGAGCCGAACTGCATCAACTTCGACGCGGACAACGCGTCATTTATCCTAGCGGCCTTGATGTTGGCAGAGCCACATGGTGATGAGTCGGAGAATTACCGGAGCAAAAGAAGCCAGCTTTTTAAAATGGTGAAAGATATTCAACCTAATATTATTTCATTTGAATTGGATGAAGTGAAATACCGGCACCTTAAACAATCAACGCATAATAAACTACGTTATGAGAGTTTGTTTCTTGACCTTTTAGAATGTCAGGCCAGTGACCACCGCGTAAAAATCGTGTATCACCCGGACGGTACTATGCCGAAAGCGGTTAGAGTTATAACGATATCACCAGGAGAGACCCTATCGGGTAATCCGACGGAGTTTCTTACTATGCTTATCACAGCCCAAAGGTTCGGTTACTTGTTGGGCGTGCACATCTTTTATAGGCACGAGGATACAAAGCATATACTGGATCAAAAAAGTATGAGTGATGGGGAGTTTTTATGGCTGTCTAGGATGGCGCTTGTCATTCTGTCCCAGCAGAAGCACGACGAAAATACCTTATTTCTATTCGATGAACCAGATGTGTTCTTAAACGAGAACTGGACGATGCAGTTTATCAGCATGCTACATGATTTCGCTAAAGTGGACATGCCTGGCATCAACACACGGTATAATCGGCAGGAATACTGGATCGCTACGCATTCAACTCTGATTTTAACGGACGCTTTCCAGGACCAAACGTTTATGATAGAAGCTCAAGACGGCCAATCCGGAACTTTTAAGGCTATATCGCTGACTCTTCCAACATTCGGTGCTGACCGAGGGGAGGTAAGTGCACAGCTTTTTATGGAGCATGAAAGGATTGGAGAGTTTGCAAAACGGGTGATCGATAAAGAATTGGCTGGGGAGAATCCATATTCGGCCGATCGAATTCAGAAAATGATCGATAAAATCGGCCCAGGCTACGAACGTTTCCGATTGGAGGAGTATTTGCAGGCCGGTAAACATTTGCTCATCGATTAAAGATCTGGAAGGGAGAAAATGTTGATGCTTTTCAACTTGGAGAAACCGTCCGCGATACACAAAGAGATGGAATCAGCTGGAGAATTTATCGTTGCATTGATCGAATACTGCCACTCGAAGGGAATTACGGACGGACAGTTCGACGAGCAGCATTTTGTGCGACTCAAACATCATCGCAAATATAAAGACTGCTGTCTGTTGAAGCATCCAGAAGCCATGCGTAACCGGATGAGAGAGTTGTTCGTCGTGCTGCCTAGCACTCTAATGCCGGTATTTATCGGCTCTCTCAAGGGAGACCTCAACTATGCGCAGGATCATCAGAGTAGCACCTTCCAATTTACTGGGTATTTGGGAACGGCGTTCGCAGGTATGTTGGCCGACACTCAGAGGAAAGTGGTTATTGACACGATAAAAAAAGTATTCGAAAAGCTTTACGACGATTTTTTCGGACACAAGGAGGAAAACGCTACCTGCAACAACAGGGACCTGTTCAAAGAAGAATATAAACGATTGAACGGTCTCAGAGAGCACGTTTGCCCGGCTTGTCTTGGCCTTCTTCATATCGGCAAAGCGCAGCTGGACCACTACTTTCCAAAAAGCCTCTTTCCCGCTCTCGTCATCCAGCCTTTCAACATTGTGCCGATTTGCATGGAATGCAACTCGTCTGTCGGAAATAAACAAAATAAAGGTAAAGGTAACCGTGTGCCAGCATGGCCGTTAGTCGGCGAAGCTGTGAATGATCCAGGTTGTATGACGGGTGTGTATCTACCCTATATCCGTTCTGCAGAAAGGAAATTCAAAGCCGTCGTTGTCGGTAATCCGGGTAATCGCGTTATTCGGTTCGAACCACTGTCGTCGGCAGCACCAGTCGAGGGGGAACGCATCCGTCGGCATGTCGCCACTTTCAATTTAGAAAAAGTTTGGACGGACAGAATTCCGTTTCATTTCAATATACTTATGCATAGAACGCTATCAGAGTTTACGAGGCTATACGAGGATCATGTAACAGCCAGTAAAATGGTGACACAGGACGAAGTGGGCGAATTTTTGTGGAACAAGTTGGTGCTAAACTCTGATGATGCCCTATACGATGTGGGTTATCAGTTTGAATTTGTTAGTTACGTTATCTCATTGGCCACAACGCCAGCCAGCTTTCACGCCTTTTATAGAGAATTGATCAAGAGAATGAATACCAGACATATAAAAGCGATGCCACCCTTACCACATATTTATGACTGCTATTAAGGGCTTGCATGATGCTAAATGCGTCATCAAATCGATTCGTGCCATTGGAAGGGCAGTTTCTCCCCGGCAAGTATGTCGCGCTCAGACATTCTTGCAGTTCAGTGGTCGATATATCTTCTCGATAATTTACAAAAAAATGTCTAAGGCAGATGCGATAATGATAGCAGGCACAGAAGAGTGGAGGTTTATTAGTTAAGGATTAAATAATTCACATACATTAATAATAAAATGAAGGAACGAACATAGCTCTATAAATAGGATTGCATGAATTTAAAAAAATGTTTTAAATTGGAACTTCTTGCAGGAATTTAAATTTTCGTCAAGAATGTTGTATCCTAACAGTCGAGTGCTAAGTGGGACTTGGAAGATTACAAGGAGGAATAATTATATGCCGCATAGAATTCTCTATAAATCCTTACACACAATTGATCGTAAAAGAGACAATCCGGAGACACGGACGCTTGCAGACGACGAAGGAGATATAAATACATACATAGTTGATTCAGTTGGGGCCATAGTAAATCAGCTGGATAATAGATCTTTTGTTCCGGAGAGTCAAACCACTGAAGTCATTAACACAATTTGTCTTTATCAAAATCAACAGATGACATTTGAGGGATTATCTGACATTGTTGCTAATAGACTTTTAAGAGAAGAAAAGAAGGCTCAGGAACGCTACAAAGCAATAACTGAGATTCGCAAGGGGAGTCTCATTCAAGCATTTATAGAGAATGATGATATGTATTTATATTTAGTGGCAAAAGTCGAGCATGACACGTACATTGATGATATAGAACTTGTCAAACGGGTAGGAATGCCCGTTGACAAACAAACGATTAAAACCGGCTTAATTACCTTTTCTCAAGATATGAATGTGCTAAGTGTGAAAATCAGTGATGTCAACGCTAAGGCCTCGCAGTATTGGTGGGGAGAGTTTTTGGAATTGCGCAAAGCTAATACTGATGAAGATAATACAAAAAAGGCTTTTAAGGCGATTGATATTGTGCTTGGTAAGCAGATTAAAACGCAATCCCCAAAAGATCATACGGTATTAAGAAATACCGCGATAGGCTTTTTTAGAAACGAAGAGAACTTCTCCTTCGACAACATGATGAATTCAGTTTTTAATAGGTATGAGCCGATTGAACCAGATAGCTTTGATATTCAAAGAGTTAGAGACACTATCTCTCGTTTGCCTGAACAAGGAAAGTTTGACAGACAATTCGTAGTAGTTAAAAAAGAAATAAGAGCAAATATTAAGCAAGTATATCATATTTCTCCCAATATCGAGTTGCAAATAATTGATCATGTTGAAGCAATCAGGCACTTAATACAGGCTGAACGATCTGAGGACGGGAGCATGTATATTAAGATAAAAACTGATTCTGAAGAGGTATTTCAAAGTTTTAATTTTTAAAATTTTAGGCAGGAGGGGTAAAAGTGAGCCATTTCAGTTCCTTAACAAGTATTTTTGGCACAACCATTAACTCCACTGTGTCTGAATCATTTCATGAATTAAAAATTGAAATGTCTTTTAATGACTTTCGTGTGCCTGAAATAAAAATATTAAATGCGTTTATTGAAAGTATCCCTAGTAGGGATACTCTTATCTTGAATTTTATTCTAGACGATGGTGACCCAATAAATTTCAGTCCTGGGCTAGTTCTAAGCGAGTTCTTAATAGAAATACAAGATGCTCTGATATATAAAGAAAACGGCAGTAAAGTTAATCTCATTTTGACAATTGTAAAAAATAGTAATAAGGAAAATGTTAATGTTATTACAATTTATTCACTTGATGAACTTACTAGAAACCTACTTAATCAGTCTTTACTGGGTGTAATGCATCTATTTAGTCAGGTTATGATCAATAATTCTTGCGTCTATTTCATGATGTATGAACAAACGGATGATTTTCATAGTGCTACCTTTTACTTTTTACACGAAATAAACGACATAAATGAGAGTAGTTGCGACCGTAGTCGGATATTAAAGAAAAGGAATGATGTATGCAATTTTCTAAACGCGTCGCAGTATGATCTTTTACCGGAAGACTTCCATTTGATAACTAGGTCTAGTAACCAAGCATTGAATGGCTTGATGGATAAGATGGCAAATATTTTTTCGCTTATATTCATCTCCGATATTTCTAGTTTTGAAAGGGATACACAGAAAATCAGAATCAAGGTTAATGGCTATAAATCTATTGAAAACGAATTGATCTATAGCGAGATTTCTCCTGATGGAGAAAAAGAATACTTTGATTTATATAGCTGGGTTTATAATGAAGGAAACATTAACGACAAAATTGGGCTAGCTAGGAACATACTCAGTATTCATGTGCCAAATGATAATCTGCTTTGTGTTCGAAAGGGGTTACTTTCTTCCGTCCAATCAGCATACAAAATTTATCTTAAAGACAATGTCGAACAATATGTAGCTGTTAAAAACAAGGTAAATGAGTTTTTATTCGAACTATCTTCAAAGATAATGAAAAAGGCCGATACATTTGTAGACACTTTCAAGAAGAATTTTATTGGGTTATTCACCTTTTTTCTAATAGTATTTCTACGAAGTATTTTGATATCATCTGATAATCCTGTTTTTACGAAAGAAGTAACTTACATCGAACTAATTTTCCTTGGAGTATCTTTGTTATATCTTTTGATGTCGATATGGGAAGCGCATGTAGATTTGAAGAAGGTGGAAAAAGATTACAAAAGACTAGAGGAACGTTACGATGATTTGTTGGTACCCGAAGATATCCAGATAATATTTAATGATGGAAAAGATTGCGCCGAAGATGTTGAAAGTGCCAAAAAGAAAATTATTGCATATTCGATTATATGGTTTTTGACGTTAATGTTAAACTATATTGTTTTATGTGAAATTGGCCAATTTTAAGCGAGTTGTAAAAGTCCTCACCCAGCTTTGAGTGAGGGCTTACTTTAGTTCCCAGAACAAGTCGTTTCCAAAGGTAACTGAAATCTTAACGGAGCAACAAAATACGACATCCCAAGATTGTTCCGTCAAATATTATTCCCTATAGAAACGGCTATGGGCAAAAAGGTTGTCCCCGCCACCGTGGACTAAGAGTCAGAGCTCGGCGATGAAGTTGAAGACAGTTAATCGACAGAAGGAAAATTAATATTGTCTTCACTCAAGAAGAAGAGATGAGGCACGGAAATGGATCAACAATATAATAATGATATAGATAAAAAAAGATTGCCAGAATTACTCGAGGAATTCCGTGAAGCTCTCGAGGATGAAATTATTGCTGCAAAAAAGAAAAGCTCTAGTAGCGCTGTTCCTTTGACAAATGGAAAAAGAATTGCTATAAATGCAGGTCAATATCAGTATCTTTTTACGATAGATTCTGTGTTAAATGCACCAGAAGGATCTCCTGCTGAACTAATTATGACAGGAAAACCTCCGATGCAAGCTAACATTGTTTCGGTGGAAGACCTTCGAATAATACTTAGTTTAAATACTGATTTAGGTGACTTCGTTCCATTCGCAAGATTACATAATGATCTATCAATTTTGTTGAAGAAATTAATTGCCAGAATTGAGAATAATTCAGAGATGGAAAATATTGTTGGACTGCGCATGTTAGGGAGAACAACGGTAAATGGAGTTCCTGAAGCAATTAAACCTTTAAAAGGTGAAAGTATTAAATTGAATCATAACCAGATAAAAGCCGTGGAGAGTGCAATTGGAAGAACCATGACATTTATTTGGGGCCCTCCTGGTACGGGTAAAACAGAAACGATTGGCAAAATTATTAATGAACTTTTCAAAAGAGATAGAACTGTATTACTAGTATCTCATACAAATACTGCCGTCGACTCAGCCATACTTAAATCAGCAAAGGGTGTCGAAAAGCAAGATTTGATAAATGGCTGTATACTTAGACTCGGTATTCCAAAAGATCCCCAATTAATTGAAAACTACAGTGAAGTTTTGATGATAAATCAAATTGCAATTCATTCGAAAGATCTTTCAGAGCAACTTACATATAAAAAGAAACAATTGCGAGAGACAAAAGCCGATATAAATAAGCTTCGTAAGCAAATTTCAAATTATGAATGGTGTTACAACTATCAATCTGAAAGAAAAGAATTATCTTTAGCAATAGGAGTATATGATCGTGAATGCCACTCCCAAAGTAAGCTTCAGAACCAAATAAGCACACTGAGAACCCAAAGAGATCAATTCAGCCCCTATATTAAAGTGGGGGGAGAATATACTAGATTCAGAAACAGATATAATAAATGCATCGAAGAGAGTAATAAAGAATCGTTAATAAAGTCATCAACTATTGATGAGCTGGATAGATCATATCTTGAATTGGAGCAATATAACGCTCAAATTTCCAAATTTCACCGTCGGGAAGAGATTAAAAATGAATTGTCAAACAGTATCTCTTTAACTTTTCAAAAGCGAATTTTAGAGCGTTTAGAAAAAGAGATAAATGATCTACAAATTGAAATATCCACCAAGTCTTCTGACCTTTTAAAGGCGAAAAATTTACATTTAGAGGCTTCGCAAACAAATGTTATCAGTAGGGCTCTAAGACGTATACCTTCACCTGAGCGTCTGAGCCAAGATATTACTCTGCTTGATACTACCTTGCGCGATTTAAACGAAACACTCAAGGCTAAAATTGTGGTATACGGCAATAAAGATACATCGTACCAAAAAAGGTTTGCCCTCGAAAGTGAACTGCATTCAATAGCCGTATCAACCTCAATTAAGGATATAGAAAAGCAATACAAACAAACGCTTGCAAAAATTGAGAAATGTAACCAAGTTATGAACGCAAGCAAAGAAAAATCGAAAGAACTAGATGACAAGATAGTTGAACTAGAAGAAAAGATAAGAAAGATAGAAGCTGATTTTGGGAGTGATCTTGAAGGAGTAATATCAGATTATGCAAGACTAGAAAAAGAGCTGAATGAATGTATAACTAATAATCTTGCGTTGACAAAAAGCATTAGCTTAAAAAAACACTATATAGAAAATAAGATTGAGAAAACTAAGATGACTTCTGGTCAAAGCAATGAATACCAGGGCTGTGCTAGTTTCCAGGACTTTCTGTCATTGATGGATGAAAACTATAATTTGCTCAGTATAAGTTTAATAGGTTTTAGTCCGGATGAGGCTAAAGAATATATTAAGTTACTTGAGAAAGATATCATACTTTATACTGCCGAAATTGCAGAGATTCAAAATAAAATTGATGAGATCGAAAAGCATATAATAGCTGATGCCAAAATCATCGGAACCACATTAACAAAAGCGTATCTAAGCGATGAACTTCATGCAAGGAAATTTGATACAATTATTTTGGATGAGGCATCTATGGCCCCGATTCCAGCACTCTGGACTGCAACGCTTCTGTCAACCAATAATGTCGTTATTGTTGGCGATTTCAAGCAACTTCCGCCTATTGTCTTATCAGATACTGAAATAGCCAAGAAGTGGATTGGTTGCGATATCTTTGAACAATCTGGTATCAAAGAAAAATACGTAAAAAAATGCTTACCCAATTACTTTATTACCCTTAATGAACAGCACCGAATGGAGCCTGATATCGCCGAAATAGCAAATCGTTATTATGGGATGTTAAAATCGCCGGGTTCAGATAAAAGAAGGCAGAGCAAAGCTGAATTTGATAAGTGGTGCAATGATAGTTTTTTAACGGACAGTCCAGTAGTCTTAGTTAATACTGAAAGTTTAAACGCCTGGGTAACTAGTGTATCAAAGGGAAACCAAAGCAGCCGGTTGAATTTCCTTTCTGCTACTTTATCAGTAAATCTTGCAGAAAGGATTATTTCAAAGGGTTTAGAGAGCAGTTCAAATAGCTTTAAAGGGAAAGAGAGCAAGATCTTAATTATTTCCCCATATCGGCCCCACACAAAACTGATTGACCTTCTATTAAAAGATAGTGGAATTGAGGATGATTTAGTTCGTGCTGGAACGGTTCACAGCTTTCAAGGTTCAGAAGCGGATATTGTCATATTTGATTTAGTTGTAGATGAGCCGCATTTTAGGGTAAATCTTTTTATGAATTCCTCTGAAATGAAGGAACAGATGGGACGCCTTTTTAATGTCGCGATAACAAGGGCCAAATTTAAACTCTTTATTATTGGCGATTTTAAGTATTGTCTCTCTAAAGGTAAGAAATCTGAGCTAGCCGATTTGCTAAATGATCTTATATACGAAAAGAAGTTTCCGATGATTGATGCAAGAGAGCTTGCACCGAAATTACATGAACAATCTTTAAAAGCACAAAGAATTGTCGCTGGGGGTAAAATTGAAACGGTCGAGGAAAGATTAGTAGTTACCCAAGAGTCTTTTTATATGTACTTATCGGACGACTTGGAAAAGGCAAAAAATGAGATAGTAATATACTCACCCTTTATGACAAAAGATCGGTTGTCCTATCTGCAACCCCAATTGCAGGCTGCAATTGAGCGGGGGGTAACTATCTTTGTTATTACTAAAAGTCTTCAGGACCGCAATAAGACTGAGGTTGCTACATACCGGGAAATAGAGGAACACATTTCGAATATTGGTATAGTCCTTATACATAAAATGAAAATGCATGAAAAACTAGTTTTTATTGATGATGATATCGTTTGGACCGGCTCACTGAATCCGTTAAGTTTTTCATCGACTCAGGAAATTATGGAGAGAAGGTGCAGTAAAACTGTACAAAAAGATTATAAAGAGGTTTTGAGGCTTTCTGAACTTATTAATTATATTGATACACCAGAATCCAAATGTCCTGTTTGCGGCTCAGAGATGATAGCAGCCGAAGGTAAAGATGCCCCTTATTATTGGAGATGCGTTACCGACAATTGTTTTACGCGTGGAATTGACCAGAAGTATCCGATGAATGGAGAACTAACTTGTCGTACATGCGGGGGCCCAGTTGAATTTGGATATTGGGGGGAAGAGCCATCTTGGCGTTGTCTGGAGAATAAACGGCATCATATGGGATTATACAGATCACACCTCAAGTTGCCAAAAATGGAGAAGAAGATCCCCAAACGAGACTTGAAAAAAGTATCAAAGTATTTGGATGAGACGTATCCCCAAAAATCAAAACCTGTGGCTAAACAAGAAATAAACTCTGACACTGAACAAATGGTATTGTTCGAGGATTAACTGTTTTAAGAAAGGAACACGAAATGTTAAAGAGATGAAAATGGATTTGCCGTAATGTAACTTCCGTTATCCATTATCACTAATGGTTACACTAAACGTAGAATAAGTCGAAAAATATACTGTAGAAGGAATGTTGCACAGTTAAATTAACGGCATTTAGAAGACCCTTGAATATTCTACGAGTGTAATTTTCAATTCAAAAGCCTCCATTAAAGATCAAGGAAAATTCAAGATTCAACTGAGATTTGCAGGTTAATTCATAAAGGTGTAGAAATAACTATAATTGTAAGGAATTAGAAGATTTCAAATGACATTAATCCTTTAAGAAGATATGTCATCGATTATATAGACGACAGAATAGAGTCAGGGCTAGTCAGCCTTCACAGTATCGAGATAAACAGTTTCTTGTCGGTTTAACCTGATATAGTATCAAGTGTGTTCGATTGATCAGTATTATGAATCAGAGGATGGTTTACTATGATATGAAGAAATATTCTGCAGGTTTTACCAGTACCGGCTTATTTAAACAGGAAATTCGGGAGGTCCTCCGGCTTCAGAGAAGGGGCTTATCGAGAACAGAAATTGTACAAGAAGTTTTAAACCATAATTTGTTCCAAATGAGGAGTGAAGCTGGAATTCGCGATAGGCTGAAAAGGGTGCTGCAAAGAATTGGCAACTTTGACGAGATCCTATTAGAGGCTTATTTAGAGGGGACTCGCTTTGAGGAGAACGCTCTAATTTTATATAGTTACCTATATACGTATCGTTTGCCCTATGAATTTTTCATGGAGATCGTTCTTTATGATTATCTCCATAATCAAGGGATTTTGCGCAAAGTAGAGCTGGATTTCTTCTTTGAAAGGAAAGAAGCTGAAACTGAGGAAATTGCACGTTGGAGCCCTAAGACAAAGCAACGCTTAAAAAGTTCTATGCTGATGTTTTTTCGCGAGTGCGGCTTGCTGACCGAAAAAGAGAGACATGTCTACCAGATTACTCCTCTACACGTCAATCGGGAATTAAAAGATTATGCAATAGATCACTATCCACTGCTGGCTATACTAACAACATTAAGGTAGGTGAATCAATTGAACGCTGAAACCTATGAACGTTTAAATAACCTCGAAAACCGAATCCACAAGCAGGGTTTTACTACCCCCAAGGGAATAGGAAGTGAAATTCCTCATTATGTGTTTGATTACCCTGCCGAGGATGAGCTAAAGGTACGTATTTATCTCAAAGCCCTAATCGAGCAATCCACGCTTAGAATAAAGAATATCAACCTATTTGAGTTCTTTCTGAATCTATTCGAGGGGGATCTCGAGGAACTCTTAGAAATAAGTGATGAAGAAGGTCTGAGCGGCTTAGTCGAAACGACAGAAACGGTCCTAGATAATGAACAGACTCTAGTCGAGTCCTTTATCAAGGAAGCTGGGAATGCAGAGCTTATCTTCATCACCGGAGTAGGAAATGCTTTTCCCCTAATGCGCTCAAGTAAACTGCTTAAGTTATTATCTACCTATGCGTATCGTCGTACGGTCGTATTATTTTACCCTGGGCAATTTACAGGACTTAATCTGCGCTTATTTCATCGACTAAATAACGAAGACCAGTATCTGTTATCGAGAATCTAGATGGAAGAAACAGGAGATGAATTTCATGGCAACGTTGCTTATCGAAGATATCTTTCAGAAGAAGATAAGACGAAATATTAACGGCGTAGTGCAAGCCGGTCAAGTTGACCCAGAAACCATGAAAACAGAGCTCGAGGAATACGTCATGACGGAGGAAGGCACTCGCTATATTACAGCCTTCTATAAAAATTATCTTGCAGTGTACAAGCGACCAGGTAAGGATATTGGGGTCTGGATTTCTGGATTCTTTGGTTCAGGTAAATCTCATTTCTTGAAAATCCTTTCCTACTTACTCGACAACAAAGAGGTGGCTGGAAAAAGGCCAGTTGATTACTTCATAGATAAGACCGCTGATCGTGAATTGCTGGACATGATGCAAAAGGTTTCCGAGAAACCGAGCGACGCTATACTCTTTAACATTGATTCTAAATCCTCTTCGAGTGCCAGTAATAAAGAACGAATAGTGGAGGTATTCTTACGGGTTTTCAATGGACATCTCGGGTATTCAGAGACCATTTGGGTGGCGGATATTGAACGTCAATTAGAAAGTGAAGGGATTTATCGATCCTTTAAAGAGGAAATTAGGAAGGTTACCGGATCATCATGGGAAGAGATCCGCTTGAAAATCCGCCTTAAGCAAAAAGGGATTATCCAAGCCTTGATCAATCTTGGAGTTGACGAGGAATCAGCCAGACAATTTCTTACGACGGCTAAAGATTCCTTGGAGATGACCGCCGATATGCTCGCCAAATTAATTGCAACGTATTGCCAAAGTCGGGGTTCGGATTATCGTCTAGTCTTCTTAGCGGATGAAGTCGGTCAGTATATCGGGACAGACTCGGATCTGATGCTCAACTTACAAACGGTGGTTGAAGAAATTGGCCAAGCAGCCATGGGACAAGCTTGGGTGATCGTCACCTCACAAGAAAAAATCGAATCCGCAATTAATTTGAAAAGTTCGGATGACTTTTCAAAAATTCAGGGACGTTTTATCACTCGCCTGAATTTATCCAGTGCAAACACGGATGCGGTTCTTAAACGCCGTTTGCTCGAAAAAACTGAGACTGCTGCGGCAAGTTTGACCCTTCGTTATGATCAAGAAGAGCAAATAATACGCAATCGTCTGTCCTTTGAGCCAGGTACCACCCAATTACGGATGGCTTATCGTTCAACCTTGGAGTTCGTGGAACTCTTTCCCTTCGTACCCTACCAAGTGGAGTTGCTCAAAGAGGTTTTTAATAAGATTCGCACCCAAGGAGAGGGTGGTGCACACCTTGCGCACGGGGAGCGCTCGCTACTGAAAGCTTTCCAAGAAGCCTGCCTCCTGAAGGCAGAGAAAGATACCACGAACTTAGTGACGATGGCTGATTTCTATCCTTCGATCCGCAGTTTCTTAGATTCCGCTATTACCAGCACGATTGCCCGGGCAGAGGATCGAGCACGCAATAATGAAGGATTGTTGGATTTTGATGTGCACGTGTTAACCGTTCTCTATATGATTAAGAGTATAGAGGCGCTTAAAGCCAAAGCGAATAACGTCGCAACCCTGCTAATACCCAGTATTCATAGCGAGCGCTTACCTCTGGAAAACGCGGTCAAGGAATCCCTAGCTCGCTTAGAACAGACCAGGTATATCGAGCAACATCCAGACCAGAGCTACTCTTTCCTATCCGATGAAGAGCAAGAGATCAATCGTGAGATACATAACGAACCAGTCAAGTCTGGGCGGATCAAAGAACTCCTAGGGAAAATGTTTTTCGATACTATTTATAATAAGGCGAAGGTTAGTTATGAAAAGAAAGAATTTGACTATAATAAGCGATTTGATAATTTTGTACGTACGATCATGACCCATTCCCTCACCGTCCAAGTCTATGGTGGGCGAGTTAGTGATAGTGAAGTAGCCTTAAACTCGAACTCGGGTGTCTTATCCGTTTGCTTGGACCCTGAGCGGATTGCTGAAGTCGAGGGCGCACTCGAATATGTTGAACAGATTCTCAGCTATACAAAACGCAAAAAATCTCCGAGTACAACTCCCAGCCAGAACCGAATCTATGAGGCAAAGATTAATCAGGTTGAAGGGTTTGAGGGAAAAGCTGAGCACATGATGGAACGAGCTTGTGAGCAAGCAAGATTTTTCATCCAAAGTCAAGAGCGGAATTTTAACGGCACCTTTGAAAACCGAATGACGAGTGCTTTGGAAATGTTAGTGCGGAACACGTACACTAAGTTAGCGTATATTGATAAGCCGACTTCCTATAAAGATTATAAGAATGTCTGGATCTCAATGGTAACCGCCGGATTACAGTACTCAACTGAAGGTATGGAAAACAAAAATGCTTATGAAGATGTAAAACTGCACATGGAAGAGGCGGATCGATCACACGAAAAAGTCGCCTTAAAAAGCCTCATCGACAAATATAGTGGAGTTCCTTATGGTTGGAATGACTATGACACGATTGCGATAGTCTTGGCCTTGTATCATGACATCAAAGTTAAGATGACGTATTCAGGTGACACATTTACTCCAACGAATCCCAACTTCTACGATCGCCTGGGTAAGCAACAGGAAAGGGATCGCATCTTGTTGATGGCTGTAAAAGTGCCCGGCGCAGAAGATCGTAGAAAACTCCAGTTAATTTTTCGTGAGTATTTTGGCAATGATGCTATTGGAGATTCTTACGAAGAGATGGCCAAGGCAATTAGAGAGGCATTGAACGATAAATTCATGGGGCCTTTGGGCAAGATTGAAGAACGCAGGAAGAGTGCCAAGGTTTATCCCTACCCTGGGGAAGCGGAAATTGGGAGATTCAAAATGGGGACCAACCGTCTTCTAAGCCTCAGCGATGATGATGACCTAGTGAGTCAGTTTATTCTGGTAGAGGATCAGTTGGATGAGTGGTTTGAAGACCTTAATACACTCAATTCCTTCTATGGGCGTAACCCCATCGATTATTTTGACAGTTCGGTCGAACTGCTTAATAAGTATGCGCAGGAGATATTGTCGATGAATGATCGGGATATCAACCTAATTAAACTTCAAATTGATTCGATTCTCGCCAACCCCAAACCTTACCAACTAATTCCGAACTTGCCGCTGCTTCAAGAACAACTAAAAGCTAAGATCGCTGACTATGTGGAAGCCGCACGCCAAACAATCGTCGAGCAGGTGGAGGGCACCTTAGTCCAGAATCAGGAATTGATAGATTATTACACAGAAAATGAACCTATCCGAGTCATGCTCACTGAAGGGCAGAGGATCTTAGAACAACTCATAGAGCGTATTGCTAAGGATTCAAGCATGTTAATCATTCGATCTCTACAGATTGAGTGCAATGACCAGGTAAAACGCCTTGCTAAGAAGGCAAGTGAGATGGAAGAACTGCAGAGACAACAGAAGAAAGAAAAGGCACCCTATCAGCCAACAGGTGTCCATGAAAAGCCCACCAGAGACTTGAGAGAGAAGGAACTCTATCACCTCTTCTTTAATACAAGACAGCAGATCACGACCTTAAACGAATTAGATGATGCCATCAAACACTTGCGCACCAAATTAATGGAGCAATTAAAGGTTAGTAATCTTAAGAAGAGCGATTAAGCAAGGCGCTTGGGAGGAATCTAAGAATGAATAAAGCAGCACTCAAATCATTTGCCGTATCAGCACGCCAAGAGTTAATTCATAAAGTGTCCTTACGAGCGCAGCTCTTCGGCATTGATGCCAACACTAATACTAAAGTAGAGCGCCAAGGCGAGAAGCTTATGGTCAATAAGCTTGCTTATCCCCTTTCGATGGAAGGAACCTTTGAATCACTGCAGGGTGCATATAAGGATAAAGGATATCAACAGTTGCTTGAAGAAGCGGCCTATATTTGGTTCAATCGTATTATCGCTATCCGCTATATGGAGATTCATGAGTATCTCCCCGAGCGGGTGAACGTGCTTTCCAGTAGTACGGGGAAAGTGGAGCCTGATATCGTGCTCAACTATGCCAGTATGGAGCTTGAGGTCGATAAAACTACTATCCGTAAATTACTTGAAGCGGGCAATCATGAAGATGCCTATCGCAAGCTTTTTATTGCCCAGTGTAATGCCTTGCAACCGATCTTGCCGTTTATGTTTGAGAGGATCGATGATTATACAGAATTGCTATTGCCTGATTTCTTGTTAGACAGTGAATCAGTAATCAATGAGCTTGTGAAGGATGAAGAACTTACTGCTAGCTTTCAGGAAGTCGAAGTGATTGGCTGGTTGTATCAGTATTATATCTCTGAAAAAAAGGATGAAGTTTCCGCAAAATTAAAGAAAAATATTAAAATTATCAAAGAGGACATCCCTGCAGCCACTCAACTTTTTACACCCAACTGGATTGTACGCTACATGGTCGAGAATTCTTTGGGGACCCTGTGGTTAGAAGCCCATCCCGAATCATCAATAAAGCCTGAAATGAGATATTATGTGGAATCAGCCGAACAATCAGAAGAAGTGAAGAAACAACTAGAAGAGCTAAAGAACCCTAAACTATCGCCGGAAAACATCCGTTTGCTAGACCCTGCCTGTGGGTCAGGGCATATTCTGGTCTATGCCTTTGATTTGCTCTATTCCATATATGAAGAGCGGGGCTATGTCGTGAGTGATATTCCAACTCTTATTTTAGAAAAGAACTTATTTGGAATTGATATTGATGACCGTGCAGCCCAACTAGCATCCTTTGCGCTCTTCATGAAAGCGAGAGCGAAATCAAGACGCATTTTCCGCAATCCCCCTCAGATCAATATAATTTCGATTCAAGAGTCGAATGGTTTATTAGATGAGGGAGTAGTTCCGCTTATTGCGGAAAATGAAGATGAAGTAATGCAATTAGAATTGCTTTTGCGAACATTTATTGATGCTAAGAATTATGGCAGTATTTTAAAGCCTATTCAGATCGATTTTAACAAGTATTTAACTAAAGTAGAACGGTTAAAGGCTCAGCTTAACGAGAACTTATTTGTGAATAACGAGAGAAATCTATTGTCGAGACTTGAACAACTATTATCGCAGGCTATGACCCTTGCTGACCGATATGAAATTGTCATTACCAACCCCCCTTATATGGGCAATAAAGGAATGAATTCAAAGCTGTCAGAGCATCTGAGAGAAAACTACAAAAATAGTAAAGCAGATTTATTCGCTGTATTTATGGAACGTATGGAATCGTTTGTTAAACCTTTTGGCTTCCATGTTTCTGTCACGATGCAATCTTGGATGTTCTTATCTTCATATGAAGATTATCGAAAGCATCTGCTGCAAGAATTTTCGATTTTGAATATGACACATATGGGGAATAACGTTATGGGAATTGCATTTGGAACATGCGCTACAATACTAAGGAGTATTAAAAAACAAGTTGGCGTATTTAATTATGTAGAATTGGAGGATTTAGTTGAGGGAATTCCTAGCGTTTTTCCAGTAAAGAAAAATCGATATGCAATAGTAAGCTCGGAAAGATTCTTAGATATACCTGGATCGCCAATTGCTTATTGGAGTTCAGATCAGGTTCGGAAAATATTCAAGGAATTTTTGACATTAGATGAACTAGCAGAGGCAAGGAAAGGGATGGAAACTGGTGATAATGATCAGTTTTTAAGATTTTGGTTCGAAGTAAATATGCAAAAAATAGGGTTTGACTCTGAGGATTATAAGGAGGCATTAATTAGTAAAAGAAAGTGGTTCCCATATAATAAAGGTGGTACATTTAGAAAGTGGTACGGAAATCAGGAATATGTTGTTAACTGGGAAAATGACGGACAATGGATTAAAAACTTCAATCGCTCCATTATTAGAAACAAAAGCTACTTCTTTCGCCAAGGAATTACTTGGTCTGATGTTAGTTCAAGTTATTTTGGTGTTAGATTTCTCCCTAAAGGATTCTTATTCGATAACTCGGGTTCGATGGCGTTTCCTAGTAATGATGAATACGAATTATTACTGGGGTTTATGTGTTGTCATATTTCTGTAGAAATGCTAAAGATCTTGAATCCTACCATGCATTCCCAAGTTGGTAACATTAAGAATCTCCCTGTAATAATACCTCACTCTAAAATCGAAATACGATCAAAGGTAAACGAGAATATTTCAATTTCACGGTTAGATTGGAATTCCTCTGAAATATCATGGGATTTTATTAGGCATCCATGGTTGTGTCATGAAGAGGAAATTCCTAAACTCTCGGATACTTATTCAAGATGGATTAACGAAGCAGATAACAGGTTCACCCAGCTTAAATCCAACGAAGAATCCCTAAATCGTATTTTTATTGAACAATACGGACTCCAAGATGAGATGACGCCCGAAGTCCCAGATGAAGAAGTAACCGTACGTAAAGCTGATCGCCTGCGTGATAGCAAATCATTCTTATCGTACTTCATCGGCTGCGTCATGGGTAGATACTCGCTCGATCTTGAGGGGCTTGCATATGCTGGTGGTGATTTTGATGCATCAAACTATCACAAATTCACTCCTAACAGGAATGGCTTAATTCTTTTAACAGATGACGCCTATTTTGAAAATGATATCATCTCTCATCTAAAAACATTTCTATCTGTCACTTTTAGTGAAGATACCGTCGAAGAAAATCTTGCTTGGATTGCTGAATCACTCACCCAGAGGAATAATGAATCGACTGAGGAGAGAATCAGACGTTATTTCCTGGACGAGTTCTTCAAAGACCATTGTCAAATTTATCAGAAGCGTCCCATCTACTGGCTCGTTGATTCAGGCAGTGCCAAAGGGTTACGTACGCTCATCTACCTACATCGCTATCAACCAGATACCTTAGCTACAATTCGTTTCGAACAATTGCAAGAAATCCAAGCCAAGTATAGCAACGAGATCGATACTTTGGAAATGCGTTTGGTTAACCCATCCTTGAGCGCTGTGGAAAAGCGGGCCTTTGAGAAAAAGAAAGAACTCTTCCGTAGGCGGATTGAAGAGTTAATCGATTTTGATAAAGTCTTAGCAGTATATGCCAATGCTCAAATTGCCCTAGACTTAGATGACGGCGTGAAAGTAAACTACGCGAAACTACAGAAGGTCCTTGCTAAGATATAGGGGTTGGAACAGCGGTCGAATTCGGGAAAGGGCTGAGTAAGAGATGGATTTGATACAGTCACTGCGCGAGAAAATTACTCAAGAGAACGATGCTAAACCACGCGCCATTCTTTTCTGGTATGACGCCAGTGAACAGATGGACTTTGCTGAGTTGGAACTAGAGTTTGTGGCAGAAGCAATGGAAGTACGACGCATAACACAAAATAACTTCTTTCGTCTCAAATATGACATAGAAATTAAACATCCCCATACCTCCTTTATTCTCTATGCCTCCTTTCCTCGTCCAAGGGATGATAAGAATTACTTACTGGATATACTGCTTTATGGAGCGGAGTTTAAGTCGGACGAGATTGCTATGGTCGTCGAGGAACTGCAGGTAGAGGATCATGTCATCCGCCCTATGGTGGAGGACTTTGCTGCGTTCTTTAAAGGTAAAGAGCGCAAGCAGAAGTTAAAGCGTATTTTACCTGCAAAAGCAGATCAGAAGATGGTTGAAAGCGCGATGATTGCTGTCCTTATCGGTTCCCCCTCGCTGACCATACCCGATATTACCCAGCAGCTCTTATACTTAGGACTAGATTCAACTAACAATGAGGGCTTAAAAAAGGTGGCTAAGTTCTTCTCCCTCGATCGCATGTGGAAGTTAATTCTACCCCACTTTGGAATCGCGATCGATGAGGTCGGTAATCCTTTATTAAACTTAATGGAAATTACGATTTATCAACATTTTGCTAGTGCTGCACTTATTGATCCCCCTTTGATACAGAGCTTAGATTCGACCTTGCCAAATACCTGTGCTCTCTTTATTGAGGACTGGTTTCGGGAAGAAAAGCCGAAGGTAGAGAAATTAGAGGGATATATTAAAGAGTTTGAATCTAAGTACAGGATACCCGAGCAGCTCATTGCAAAACCACTAGAGGCCTATGATCGTACTTCGACATTCCCTTCGACAGAGGGGCTACTAATCGAGCAAATGATCGATCAGATTAGGCATCAAACGGCTGATCTTCGTGCCTGGAGCGAGCGAATTAATGCTCACAGACAGACCCATTGGGGGAAAAAGGAGAAACTAGCCGGTTACTATGATGTGTTGAGTCATGTGATTAAACTTACTGAACTAAAAATGCTGGTCAAGAAGTTTGCTTCTAATTCTTCGTCATGGGATAGTTTCTTAAGTCTTTACGCAGATGAATGGTATAAAATTGACCAAATTTATCGTCACTTAATGCAAAATTATTTACATATAGAACAAAAGGAGTTGCTATACCCTTTAATCGAACAACTGACCAATTGGTATGAAAATGTGTATCTTGTGCGTATGGCAGAAGAAACTAATGCTTGGTTATGTGAAGGAACGGTCGAGTCCAAGGGTAAGATGTTGAAGCAGGAACAGTTCTTTACTGATAAGATTCGCCCAGTTATAAACAAGGAACAGACAAAGATTTTCGTGATCATTTCCGATGCCTTTCGCTATGAGGTGGGGCGTGATCTAACAGATCAGCTCAATCAACGCATCAATGGAGAGGCATCAATTCAACCCATGAAGGTTAGTTTGCCGAGTTATACCCAACTGGGAATGGCGTGTCTGTTGCCCCACCGTGAAATGCGTATTGATGAAGGTGGAACAGTCTATGTCGATGAAAAATCAACCCGTGGGATAATCAACCGAGAAGCTATTTTACAAGCGTATTGTCCTGAAGCCGTTTGTTATCGTCTAGGGGATTTCATGGATTGGTCGCCTAGTGAGGCTGATGAGAAGTTCAAGCGCAAACGTTTGGTTTATTTATATCATGATGTAATTGATGCGACGGGGGATACAGCAAAAACCGAGCGTGAGACGTATGAAGCGGTCGAACGAACGATTGCGGCCTTAAAGGATGCGGTGGACAAGCTCTCTCGTCTTCAGGCTAAGCGGATCTTTATTACCGCTGACCACGGCTTTTTATTTCAATATAATAAAGTGGAAGCGGACGCTAAGGTCAAGGCGGTCACCGGTGAAATCTATGATAAGAATCGACGCTTCGCTTTAGGAAAGGGCTTAACTGTTCCGGAAGGGGCTATTCGCCTACCAGAAGAAGCAGTCATCCTTAATTGTGAGGCAGTGATCACTAAAGGGTTAAACCGTTTTATCGGAGCAGGGGGGTTGCAATTCATTCACGGTGGAGCCATGCCCCAAGAAATGGTTATTCCATTGATTGATTATCGCCGCACTGCCGATGCCGAGCTGGTCGACATCAATGTGGCAACTCCAGATAAGATCATTACGAACTATCGACAACAGGTAACTTTCTACCAAGAGAAAAGGATATCCAACGATGTATTGCTACGACAAGTTAAGATGGCTTTTTATAAGAATGGCGAGAGAACTTCTAATGAAGTGATCTATACGTTTGACTTAACGGGCGAGGCGATGGAGCGGAATGTCTCAGTTTTATTCACCTTGGCAGAAGGTCATTATGCGCTAGGAGAAACATGCACGTTAAGGATTGAGACGATTCGAGCGGGTAAGGTCGAGCTTTATCGTGATGAAGTGTTCACACTCAGAATGTACCAGGCGCTTTATTAAGAAGTAACATATAAAAATAATTTGGCAAAGGCAAATAAAGATCATCCAACGTGCAAGATCTGATTTTCGACGGGGTAGGGGGTACAACTGTTGATTAAAGTTGGTGATATCATCCAAGGTCCCTATTGGGCGGAAACAGTAGAAATAAAGAAATGTGAACCCATCGATAAGATCCTCTTCTTAGTAGAGGCTATTGGTCGCCAGACGAGAGAGTATTATGAAAGCTATCTGGAGTTAGAACAGCTTGAGTCGTTAGAATTATTACAAGAAAACCTTAATCCTGTTGCTACCCTCGATCAAATCAGTCATTACTTACGGTACCATGTTCTCAAGCTAGATGAACGATATTCTAAGTCAAGGATGCGAGGAAACCAACAGATTATACCTTTACCCCATCAAATTGAAGCTGTTTACAGCCGAATGTTGCAAACCCCACAGGTGCGTTTTTTGCTGGCGGATGACCCAGGTGCAGGAAAAACAATTATGGCGGGAATGCTTATTCGAGAATTATTGGCTAGACAAAGTGTCGAGAGAATCCTGATTCTTGTACCCCCCCTGGTGCTCCCTCAATGGCAAGAAGAGTTAAGTGAGAAGTTTGGTGAAGAGTTTAAGATCATTTCTCGCACTACGCTACGTGAATCTGGTAATCTCAATCCATTTGATCAACACGACAATTGCCTGGCCTCACTTTACTGGGCAATGCGTGAGGATGTCAAAAACTATTTGATCCGTTCTAAATTCGATCTGATCATTGTGGATGAAGCGCATAAAATGGCGGCCTACACTCATGGGGTAAAGCAGCGAAAAATTCAAAGAACTAAGATGTATCAACTTGGGGAAGTGCTCTTGCGAAATGCAGAACACTGTTTGTTATTAACGGCTACCCCGCATAAGGGAGATAAAGAGAACTTTCGCCACTTAATGAACCTCATAGACCATGATCTGTTTTCGAACCTCAATACCAGCGACTCTTTGTATGAGAAAACCAATCCCTTTATCATTCGTCGCTTGAAAGAGTCTATGGTCACCTTTGATGGTACGCCCTTATTTCCTAAGCGGACCACTCAAACCTTAGCCTTTAATTTGTCCATTGATGAATTAGAGTTATATAACGATGTCACGTCCTATGTCAGTGAGCATTTTAACCGGGCCAAAAAGAATAATAATCACAGTACGGCATTTGCTATGATGCTCTTGCAACGAAGGCTGAGCTCGTCTATTGAGGCGATTTATTTATCGTTGGTACGGCGTAAAGAACGGCTTGAAGATGTCCTGAAAAACGAGCTGAAACAAGTCCGTGTTTTCTCCATTGAGGAGTATGAAGAGGCCACAGTTGAAGAACAAGATGAACTAGAGGGCGTTGCGGAGGGCGAAACGGATGCGATTGACCTCTATGAATTGCAGCTAGAAATCAATGAATTGACGGATTTAATTAGAAAGGCCAATGGAGTTCGCTTGAGTGATGTGGAGCGAAAATATCAAGAGTTAGAATCTACCTTGTTTGGACCAGAGGGCCTTTTAGCCAAAGGAGAAAAAATTCTTCTTTTTTCGGAGGCCAAAGATACCCTGAATTATTTAGAACGGCGCTTACTTGATCGGGTACCATCGGTGGCAAAAATTGTAGGGGATTTCTCAATGGATCGACGTCGGGAAGAAATTGAAAAGTTCCGGGGTGACGTCCAGATTATGTTGGCAACCGATGCTGGTGGAGAATCAATCAACCTTCAATTTTGTAATCAGTTGATTAATTACGATGTTCCATGGAATCCGAACAGACTCGAGCAGCGTATGGGGCGTATTCATAGAATTGGGCAAAGGAACGAAGTCTTTGTCTTTAACCTTGTGGCAGTGAACACTCGCGAAGGGGAAGTCATGAAACGTCTATTAGAGAAGCTTGAGCAAATGCGCGTTGATCTAGGCCAGGAGCTTGTCTACGATTTCATTGGAGAAGTTCTGGAAGAAGAGGAGATTGATCTGGCAAGCCTCATGGAAAAAGCTATTTCTGGAAGAGAAAATCTTGATGATCTGATCGCTCAGATGGAAAAACGTTTATCAGAAGAACATCGCCGGCTCCTGGAACAAGCTCGAGAAGAGCGGCTCGATGATCAAAGCTTTGATCTCCCAGGAGTGAGGCGTTCCTATAATGAATTATCCCTGGAAAGCATACCTGCGCGTGTCTACGGACAGTTTGCTTTAGAACAATTACAGTCAACACGTTTGAAATTGAATCTATCAAATGATAAGTCTATCATTCGTATAGATCGTATTCCTAAATCTGTGCGAGACTTTAGCAAAAAGCATAAGATCCATTTCAGTGATGAAGGAACGTACCGGTTTACGGTCAAGGAAGATAAAGAGACTGAAGATTTATTACTTTTAGCCAATGATCATCCACTCTATAAGTTAGCCTTGGCTTATGCCGAGCAAGATGTCCAACGAATATCACTGCCGACTTGCAGTATAAGGTGTAAAGTGAACGAACCTATGACTGTTGAGTTGAATGAAATTAGTTTTGTGAATGGGCAAGGACGGGAATTAGAACGCAGCTTGCTGTTGCTGGCCAAGCGGGCTAATGGTGCCTATATTCGCTTGTCCCCCTATTGGCTGTTTAGTGACACGATCAAGGGGACGGAGATCGGCATATCTGAAGACGAAACCTTTAAGGGAGAAGTCATTAAACAAGCACGTCTACAGTTAATCACATTGCGTCTAGGCCGTGAAGAGTTACTGAATCGCAAAAGTCAATTTTTAAGACGTTCATTTGATACCCAAATGACGACCCTTTATGAGCGCCTGCAAAGATATCAGACTGAAGATGTCGCACATAAAAATAGTGCTCTGATCAACCAGACCATCAGTCAGATTGAGGATCTAGAAGAGCGTCGCCATGATCGATTAGAGGAAATCGAGAGGGAGCGTAGCATACAATTACGTTCTGTGAAAAAGGTAGCACAATTTAAGGTGCAACCCTATGAAGATTCACCCTATAGCCGTTTAATTCCCAATGATTTTGAAAGCATCGTTAAAGATTATGAAACCCACCAAGGCAGGCTTAATCTGAAAAGGATGGATGCATATGGCTTGGTTGATTTTATCAGCGAAGATACTGAAGGTGTTAGTCGATATATTATCTTGACGTCGAATGAAGGGGAGCTTAGCCAAGATTTAATGGAGCAGGATTATGGTTTGATTAGGGAGCATGTTTATGTTTATAGGGTGGCGGGTGAGAGGATCGCTTATGAGGTGCGATTAATTGATATTATTTGATTCAGGCGGGATACCTGTGTTGTTTCACTTTGGCGGTTGGGGCATTGTATAGAAGCTTGTTTTCAATTGAATTGATGCCCAAACGCAACACCACAAAGGTATTACAAAGTAAATAAGGCACAAAGTTGAGTCGTTTTAAGAGATATTAGGAACTGAAATTTTGCAAGCGTATTATGATTGTTAGAGGAGGAATAGCGTTGAATTTTAAAGAATCACAATTAATAACATACGCAACGCCGCTTAGTGCAACTGAGGAAGAACGTTGTAAAAACGCAATTCGTATGATTAGAGACGCAATGAAATTGGTGGGATATACCGATAACAACAAAGAAATTCGTTCCTATGAAACTGACACATGGGCATTCTCATTAGACCTGCATGGTGACATGGGCAAGAAAATTGTTTTGCTGGTACAGGGCTCATATGCAAATAATACGAATATCCGTACTCAGAGTGACGTGGATGTTGCTGTTATTCTAGAGTCAACGTTTATTCCGGAATACAGAATTGAAGTAACAAAAAAGAGTTATAATTTTACTGATGGCACGTTCACTGCGCAGAAACTAAAAGACGAAGTTGAGTCTGCCTTAAAGAGGAAATTCAACGGTGAGGGTGTTGAACGCAAGGATAAATCTATTAAGGTTCATGGTAATAGTTATCGGGTGGATGCTGATGTTGTACCAGCTTATCGATTTAGAGATTATCGTGAAGATTATCACTTTGATGCCAATAATTATGTGGGTGGTATAGAAATAAGGCCAGACAGTGGGGGAAATATTATCAATTACC
Organism: Desulfosporosinus sp. BICA1-9; assembly: GCF_000802135.1. Taxonomy (NCBI): domain Bacteria; kingdom Bacillati; phylum Bacillota; class Clostridia; order Eubacteriales; family Desulfitobacteriaceae; genus Desulfosporosinus; species Desulfosporosinus sp. BICA1-9. Next base: position 21,711 of record NZ_JUEE01000082.1, on the reverse strand, counting down.
CTGAACAACATATTAAAAATGGTAGAGCTAAAAATAATGCTACAAACTATTGCTTTAAAAAGCACGTCCGTATTATGAAGAAAATGAAACAATTAATGCTTGATTACGAATATTCAAGTCCTAAAAATGTGTCATCTTTCGGGTTGGAATCCTTGCTTTGGAACATTCCAAATGCTGTTTACGCAAAATATCCTTCTGTCTATAGATACACATTTGATGAACTGATCATCCATCTTAGAGGTGACTTTGACAATTTTGGCACATGCAAGGAAGCAAATGGTATCAAAACGCTGTTTCCGACTACCTCAGACAGAGAGAATTATAAAACCTTTATAATAGCATTGAGTGACTTTTACCAATATGATATTCAGGAAGCCTAACTATGAGCGATAAACAGAAAGGATATATAAAATCTATCATAGTATTCGCTATCCTAGTGTTTTCCCTATGTTGTTACATAAAAGAACCAATCGTTTTTGCTAATTACACCAGTTATGCTGGATACGCTATAACTAGTACAACGTTACTATCAATCATTTATGTTAAATGGGGATGGCGTTGGAATCCTTTGGAGAAAATTCCGAGATTAAATCAAAATTACATCGGAAAGATAGAATACCGCTATAATGGTGTAGACGGAGAAAAGGCTACCAATATTCCGTTAAGCAAAGTTTATTTTCTACTCGTATTAAAATAATTACAGATGAAATAACAAGTGCATCGATATCTAGTGAGATAATCGAGGAAAATGGAGCCTATGTGATGTACTACACATACATAACGAACCCCAAAGGCAGACATGGTTATGAAAATCCCATGCAATATGGGACATGCAGAATCGAGTTAGACGATGTCGATCAACTAACCGGAAGATACTGGACTTCAAGAAATACAACAGGTGATATATATTTGAATTCCCGGCACAATCCCTCCCGGCCGGTCGGATTTGTTTCGTGATCCGACTCCAACACAAGTGGAACCGATTCTAATAATTGTGCGCCTCGAAGGCGCAACCAGGTGACAGGAACTGTCGACTGATTTTGCTTCGTGTTATAAGAAATGAGGGGAGGCCCCTCGGAACCACTATGCAGATGGAGGCTTCATCTTATGTACCCTTTTTCGTTCCTTTTAAATTAAAGAACTTAAACTGATTCATTATTTTCTTCGCAAGTAAAAATATCACTAAATGTAATCCGATTTTTCGAACAGCAAGTAGAACATGGGTAAAAATGTTTTCGGTATGTTGTCATCATCAGATGGACTATTCTGTTGTTCGTTGATAACATAAAATAAACTTTAACACCCTCATCGCTATTCGTGGAACTAGTCGTTCAGCAAAGGTAACTGGAACTCTACGCGGAACCAGATGCGAAAGAGGAGTAGATCCAAGGGCTTTTTCAATCAACAAACAAATTCTGGGTGTTGGTTGGCCAATCGATACAGCTTAACAAAGCATTAATTCGACATCATTTAACTTGCCATTCCCGACTTTAGTAGAGAGTGTGGCCTGATATTCTGTTTACATATGAGACGGACACGTTACGAAGAGGATACGCTGAGTACTGTGTAACAATTCATTAAATCGTATTCGGATTGTGAGAAAGCTGGGTGATAAAGTGGTAAAATACGGTGAAGGCTTAGGATATGAACTAGTAAAAGCTGTAATTGAAGGAGAGATCATTGAGCCAATTACTTTTCAGAAGGTTAAGGACTTTTGTAAAAGAAACGGAATTCCAGCAAGTGAAAATCATATGAGGGTCATACTTTCAAATGCAACGGAAAATACACATAGCCCAACATATAAAGTATATTTTGAACGTATTGGTAAAGGTGAGTATCGGATTCTTCCGAAAAACAGGCGTCAACCAAAGTATTTCTGGCTAAATATTGATTCTAAGGTTTATAATTGGGCCTTTTCAATTGTTAAGGTTGGCAGTAGACAACGTTATTCCAACTTAAACTCTGACAGAGGCAAACGAAAGAATGAAGGCTGCTTTAAGAACATACAGATAGGAGATCTTGTACTTGCGTATGAAACAGGTGAGACTAAAGCAGTTACTGCAATATGTCAAGTAGTGGATAAGTACGAAGAGAAAAATGAAATTTTCGTTGATTTTCAGAAAACCAGAGATTTTAACATATTTCTGGATCTGGATACTTTAAGGATAATGGAAAAGCTGAGTAATTGCGATATTATTAAGAATCACAGGGGGACGTTACTGGAACTTGAAAGAAAACATTATGACAGCATGGTAAAGATGCTGAATGAATTAAATTTTCAGCTGGATAATCATGATGAACTTAATAGGCAAGTCCAAAAGTCATTGGCGGATGGAAGTGAGGAGAGAAAGAAACGATTAGAAAGTAGAACGGTACTTATCCCTGAAACGCATGTGACAATATCAATAGTGTTTAAACGTAATCCTGATGTAATTGCAGAGGTTCTTGTCAGAGCAAACGGGGTTTGTGAAAAGTGTAAAAAACCAGCACCGTTTATTAGGAGATCTGACGGTACTCCATATCTTGAAGTTCATCACATTATAAGATTAACAGATGGCGGTGAAGATACCGTTGATAATGCAATAGCTGTTTGCCCGAATTGTCATAGAGAAGTACATTCGGGATAATAATTCATTTATATAGATACCTGTATCAAATATTCAAAGCTGTGAGCCATATTGTTAAGCAAGTTAATTGGGTAACAATATTCAAATATAAAAGCACCCGCTTGCCTGCCCGCATTCGAGTGCTTTTGTGTAGCCTTTCGGTTACAGCTTAAGTTTGCCAGAACAGATGTTCCATTACAAGGCTTTTATATTATTTTCATTAACCTTTAAACATGGCTAGGAACCCCCCAAATTTACTGAAGGTAATCCCAAAAAACTCCGAAGCTTTACTTAAATCCATAACAATCCATTCTCCAGATTTATGAGCTTCCAAATCCTCAGGAAGTTCTTTTAATATTCGGTCGGCCTCCCACGTTTGGCCAGCGTTGAATCGAAGCTGATTATGTTTTTTGCTAATATCAAAGGCCTTACGATTGATTTGCCATGCGGTTTTGATTTTCTTAATCGCCTGGGAACCAGTGACCTTTTCGGAGAAATAATCATCGAGGGTCAGTATGCGTACATAGTTTGGAACCTCAGAGGAGTGTTCCGAGATAATTTCATCTAAGATTTTTGAGGATACTTCCAAAATATCTGGAGCTTCTTGATCTTCATCATTCTTTAGGACATCTAACAACTCGGGAATTTTCGCAATCATTCTCCTTAAATACTCTCGGTAAAAGGCTGTTCCGATATTTCTTTGAACACGCCTCACAGTACTTGTTCTCATGAGCTCGGTATTTTTAAGTCCGGCTTGAACGTGACAAATGACTGTTCTCCGGACAACCTCGGCAGCAACAGCTTTTACATCTTCGTTGGCGCTGATTACCACGGCTGGATAGGTAGTTATATTATCGACCACTCCAAAATCATCGTTTTTTATGGTCTCAATTGCGTGTTGTGAGAATCGTGCCTGTGTGAGGTCATCTACAATGATCGGAGCACCCTGAACTGTTCTTTTTAACCCATCAATCGTTGATCGTGTAAAATCAGGAGCTGAGATTTTGGTCTTTTGTCCAATCATCATTTTTAATAGTGTTTCTAAAAAAGTTGTCTTCCCAGCTTTACTTTGACCATACACTAAACCAAAAACAGGGTAGGGCAGGAGGTTCTGGTTATATTTCACTGCCATATCCCGCATAATGGCCATAAATGGCGTTGTGAAAAACCAATTCGCGAAAGCATAGTATTTAGATTGCATCCCTTCGGTATCACCATGAAATTTTTGATATCCCGCCATGTACTCAAGAAACAAATCCACATCATTTCGGATTTCCTTTGTCGTCGGGCTTAAATCTAATTTAGTTTCATTAAGAGTAACCTGCATGAGTGGAATATCTATGAACAGTTGAGGATGTTGGCTCCGTAACTCCTTTTCCTGCACAGCAGCGCCGATCAGTCTACGCCTAGTTTGCACGACAATCTCAGGCGACAAGATTTGCTTTCCTTTTTTATCGGGTTTAGGCATAAATGGAGTGAATTTATTGGCTAAGTTTTTTACATCAAGAACGAATTTGACATCGTCTTTATACTCTGTGTCGGGTTCGATGACCAAGGCCTTTTTCAATTGGATTGTTCTCATAATCGGAATCTCGTCAACCTTCTCCAAATCATCTGCAACTGTTAGTGAAGGAATTGAGATATTATCAGAACTCATTTCCTTCAATTCATTAAAACTATTTTTATACCAGTCAAAGGCCTTATCTCCATCGATATAGCTAATGTTTTCCCTTTGCTTTCCAGAAAAAGCGGAATAGGACATATTGGCAGAGCCGGTAATGACACGCTTTTTCCCATCAGTAGATTCGAGCAGATAAATCTTTTCGTGGGATAATTTCTTTCGAGCTACAAACATTTTCAAAGAACCGTTATCTATTTTGGCAACCAAATCAATCTTAGTTTTACTCGATGTTAATCTCAAACGTTCGATTGTTTTCAATTGGTGAGCCATGATTTCCTGTAAACTATAGGTCATTACATCCTCAAACCCAAAGATAACTTCGGCATATTGGAATGTCTCCAATAAATCACAGATAAACTTCATCCCAGAGGAATAGGTGATGGCATACATTTTATCAAAACCTTTGAATAAATCCTTCCACTGCACACTTTTTGCTTCGACAAACTCCATCTGTACTACATCAATTCGATTACCGGATCGCGAAGGTTCGCTAAAAAGGTTTATTTCAGTATCTTGTTCTAAAGGATCGAAAAGGCTTGCGCTCATTCACTCATTTTCCTTTCAGCTATGTAGTAAATCTAGAAATCCTTCTAATTTTGGATTACTTAATTTTTGATAACCAAGATATCCCTTCACAAGGAAGGGGCGCTTGCCAAATAAATGGCATAAAGGCGTGGTGAAGTTACGGGACCTTGCAGCTAAACTAATGGGGATTGAACATTATGGGTGTATGGTTAGAAGTCAAAATATTCATACTTTATGCGTCCTAATTGTATCACATCGAAAAGACAATAAAATGATCAATGGCAACTGTATGCTTGCATGTTCAAAAATTTGTCAACGTAAGGTGATTGTACTTAAATCTAAGGTGGTGGATTGAAATGGCAATTGAGAACTGGCAAAAATTATTGGAATACATAAGCTATTTCGAGGATGAGAGTCTTGATTTGTATATGTCGCACAGGCCATCTGAAACCAACGATGGTGTGCTCGAAATGGATTACCCAATTTACGATGAAAAACTACATAGCTTTATCAAGGACGTCTATGATAGTGATTTGCTAATTAATAACTACTTCGATTATCTGGAAAAAAATCAGATCGACACTGGCAAAATAAACATTTATATTGCAGAAGCCGATATTCAACTCCTGCGGGCAATTCTCACACATTCTGTTCGTGGGGAAAGGTTTTGTGATGGGTTTTGGGGACAGGTGATAAAGGAGAAGATTTTCTTAAATGTTTTATATAGACTACGGGAGTTATCAGGCTTAAAGTGATTTTTTTGGCACAAGAAGCCTGGGCTTGACTATTTAAACAGTCAGCTCGGCACGTGAATTCCTTAGTTTAGTAGAGATGTTTAATAGATACGAGATAGAGTGGAATGACAAAAATAGTGGGCATTAGCGAAACAATCTCTTTTATCTCAAATGTAATATGGAAAAGATGGGAGGGGTAACTGTGGTTTCACATGATTCTCTTAAGAAAATGTGTCTGGCACCAGAACTTGGCAAAGCCTATTATCGACCTTTTATCTGCAAGGGTGAGTTATCTAAGGTAGACATATTCTTTGTGGGGATTAACCCAGCGACTCCAATATTCCCTATGGACATGGAAATAGATAAGTACGTCGACTTACTTCTAAACTACGAAGAGTTTATGGATTTTTACAAAGCGAGTAGATTAAGCCAGGATAAGGATGAAGTATCTCGTACCCGAATCGGTATGAATTCATTTTTTTCTTGGCTCTCTAACTATACAGACGCATCGATTCTTGAAACGGATGCTATTCCTTACCCGACTGCCAATCTAAAGGCCCTTAAAAAGGAACCTAAGTTTGTGATAGAGAAAGGTAAGGATATATTTTATAGTTTGGTCACGGAATTTAAGCCAAGCTTGATAATTCTACATGGCAAGAAAACGGTGGATCAGTCAGTTGATATTTTTATTAGTCGAGGATTGATCGCTCCCAATACGATAAATGTTGAACAGTCAATAGTGGGAATGGAGCTGCAAGCTCCGTTGATACAATTCAAATATTCTAATGGAAAGGCGGGAGTAATTATGGCTTGTCGTCACTTCCTATACTACGGAAGTAAAGGAGATTCTTTTGAACCATTTAGGCGAAAGGTATTAGAAATTCTTAAAAGAGACCTTTTTCATTTACTTAAGTAATCAGAAATTCGTGTAGAAAGAGTGAAGTTAAGTACAGAAGAGAAGAAGGAGTAGTAGGATGCAAAACAGATATGTCGGTGATATTGGAGATTTTGGTAAATACCATCTACTAAAAACATTGTGCATGGGAAATAGCACCGAATTGGATTTATCATTGGGAGTCGTTTGGTATCGTGTACCAGATGAAAATCACAACGATGACGGAAAACACATTCGCTATTTAGAGCAGACAACGTCTAATCTAGCACGTTTCAGAAGTGGTGATCCAGCTCTTTATGATTCGCTATCTGAGATCATTAAGGCAGGTAAAAGAGATGTTTCGATAATTCAAAAGTTCAATGTGCTACCAACAAAGACTGTTTTCTATGAGACGCCCCTTAGTTATGAGGGCATGTCTAACAATAGTCCTGCTGCTCGAAACGAACGGATCAGTTACAGAAACCGATGGAGTAGCAAAGCGCTTGAGGCGACGTTGGGGTGCGACGTGATTTTTGTTGATCCTGATAATGGGTTAGAGGTAAAGTCTGTTAAATCTCATCAAAAGACCGGGCCAAAATATACATTCTTTGAAGAATTGGTTCCCTTCGTAAAGCGCGAACAAAGTTTGGTTATCTATCATCATTTATGCCGAAGTGGACCAGCCGAAGTTCAGATGAAAGAAAGGTTAGATCAGTTGAAGGAAAAACTCGGTGTTGATAACATTTTCGCGCTGCTTTACAAGCGAGGTACATTGAGGGCATTCTTCATTGTCCCTTCATCAGAACATATTGGACTATTAAGGGCTAGGGGAATTCGTTTAACTCAGATTTCGCCTTGGAAAGAGCATTTTTTTGTTTTTGACTGACACTTTTTTAATATGAAAGAGGTTAACGCGTTCGAGAATTTTAGTAACTTAGAAATACTATATGGGGGTATTTGAAATGCCCCAGAGGCCATCGTAGACAGCTGCGGTTTTAAGGGCTTACATTTTCATTGGAGTAAGATGAGTAACTGAAACATGAGGCCCAGGAGTCTATGGACTCCTATAACGTGTGTATCTTATGTTTTACTAAAACAACGGAGATGAGGACTGGATAAAGAGGAATAACTAATATAGAACGCTAATCAGAACGATCTCATTGGTAACGAGGCCTGATGCCTAAATATTAAAAAGTAGTTATGTCTATTATGCGACGTGTGACACTGCGCATAAAATTAAGAAGGTTAGCACTGTGTTCTGGGAATTTATAAAATGGGGGATAATGCTTATGGGTTCAATGATCACCTTGGGGATCGATAAATTTGAGATAGATTGGGGAAAGAATAATTCCTTTACAGATCATTCGTGTTTGTTTCAACGATTTGACGTCATGCAAATTCCTTATTATTATGCTGATGATATTGTTGAAATGAAAGAAGGATTCTCACGAAAGTTAGGCTCTCTAAAGAAACGGTTGGATCTGTTGGGGTATTCCTTTCAGTCTTTAAAAAGGAGATATGTAGAGCATCTTCAAATGATGCCTAGCTATTATTCAGAGGTTACAATTTCTTTTGAACAATTTCTTTCAGCTATTAGTTCAATAGACCTTCAAAAAATAGTACTTGACCCTAATTGTTGTTATGATTGTGATTTGGGTGAGTTTGTTAGTCGTTATATTTTTGCTGATCCTGAATTATCCCAATACTTACCAGAAGGTATTACTATTGATAAGGATTTAGGCACTTTTTTTGAAAACTTGGATCCATATATTACGTTAAGGTTACTTGCTGAGAAAGACGAAAATGCAGATTTCCTTGTTCAGTGGCGTTACGCTGATATTGTGGAAGGAGGATGGGTTAGCTTTGACGAGGTGTTCATCCCGCTATCTGATACGTCAAAGATATTAGTCGTTACAGAAGGTTCTTCTGACTCCTTTATTATTAAGCGTTCAATAAATGCGCTTTATCCTGATATCTCGGACTTTTTCTACTTTGTGGATATGGAAGAGAATTATCCATTTACGGGAACAGGCAACCTATTCCGGTTTTGCCAAGGACTATCAAGAATAAAGATACAAAACAATATTCTTGTGATATTTGATAATGATGCAGCGGGAATTGAGAAATTTGAAAAATGTCGAGATTTATCCAGGCCAAAGAATTTGCATATATGCAAGTTGCCCGATCATGAATATTTTTCAAGCTTCAGAACGATAGGCCCGAATGGAGAGTCTGTTGAAGACATTAATGGCTCAGCCGTTGCAATCGAATGCTTTCTGGACATGAGCAAAATTAGTTCAGCTATAAGTTATTTGCGTTGGACATCATACAATCGTGAATTAGATAGGTATCAAGGTGAACTCGAAGGTAAAGACGCACTAGTGCGAGCCTTCAGAGGGTCCAATTTGACAGACGGTAGTTATAATACGGATAGACTTCGGTTTCTTTTGGATTACTTAGTCGATCAATGGGTGACCAATGCTTCTTAAAGCTTCTATTATCAAAACACAAGAACGTAATCTTTAACGTATTGGGAAAGAGTAGAACAGACAGAAGAAGGTGTGATATTGTCAAGAATAGCGTTAATATCATGTACAAGTCTAAAAGAAGACTACGATTGCCCTGCTGTTGAGCTATATTCCAAAAGCCCGACGTTTCGACTTGCCTATGCATATGCGGAAATTGTTGCAGACGATATTTACGTACTTTCTGCAAAATATGGACTTGTATCGAAAGATCAGGTCTTAGCGCCATACAATGATACGCTCTTAGATAAATCTGAGGATGAAAAGAAAGACTGGAGCAAGAACGTTTTAGCACAGCTAAAAGACATAGCATCCCTTGAAAAGGATGAGTTTATTATTCTGGCAGGCAATAATTATTGCAAATATCTACTACCCAGTATCATAAACATTTACCTGCCTTTAGAAGGCAAACGGCAAGGGGAAAGGCAATCTGCACTTCAACGTTTAATAGCCTATGAGCGTGAAACAAATCTGTGCAAAGCGGTTCATCTGTTATTTAATAGGATGCCCAGAATGGATTATCAAATGATTGCTAAGATTCCCTTTGAAGATGGAATCTACATAATGTTCGAGAAAGGTCAAAAACAGGGGGAACTCGATAGGATTGTAAGAGTGGGGACTCACACCGCGGAGGGTCGCTTAAAGGCAAGATTAAAAGACCATTTTATCAGTCAAAATAAAGACGGAAGCATTTTTAGGAAAAATATTGGCAAAGCTTTGCTCAGTAAGAATAATGATCCATATCTCGATCTTTGGACACTGGATATGTCCAACAAAAAGAACACAGCCACCATCGACAAAGTAAAAGAGGCGGAAATCGAAACCGCCGTTAGTGATTACTTGCATAATAATATATCCTTTGTGTGCTTTCCCATTAATAATAATGAAGCTAGACTGCGGATTGAAGAAGCATTGATTTCACTTCTGAATTGTTCAGATGATTTTTATCCGGATAATAACTGGCTCGGCAAATCTAGCCCTGTAGATAGAATAAGCCGGAGTGGTTTGTGGTTAACCCAGGGACTCGATGCGGAGCCGTTGTCAGTTGAGGAGTTTGGATTTATTAAGGATAGTATTAGATTTGGGCAGATGCCGCATACGAAGCATTTAACGATGAATAAGAAAAAAGCTACTTCAGTTTTGCCCAAAATGGTGAAGCACTCAACGACGAATCTATCAGTGTCAGAAGTAAGGAACTATATATCCAATCTTTTGCAGCAAAAAAAAGCAGCAGGGGAAAGCACTTATATTTTACGAGCGGGCGATTTACAAAAGGAGTTGGGGCTTGTAAATGCGACTCCAACGGTTTGCGATGCAATGACTAAGAAACTTAACTATGAGTATGATATTATTTTTGCGCCGCCCAAAGGGAAGTCGACAAAACTGACAGTAAAGTACTATTTATGATTGTAGATAATAGAGCTACCCAGAAATGAACTACTATGGTCGTGATATCGTATATTTAAGATTTTCAACAGATCCACTAAGAGCGTATTGAAAGGGAAAGAGGTGGCGTAATGTCAGTACTAGATTCAAAGCAGCTCAGAAATGGGCAAAGCTACCCCGAAATATACAGGAACTTATAGAAAACAATGTATTCTGTTCAGCTTGCGGAGTAACTACTATTATCAAGTACTCTTTGCATGATGACGGAATATTTGGCGTCCTACTTAAGGGCAAATGTAAGAAATGTGGTCTGAACGTAGCGAGGCTTGTTGAGGATGAATAAGAGCCGAAAGCTCAAGCTTGATAAAAATTACAATCCAATTCCAACGAATGTAGGCGATGAAATATATCCTAATGGAATTTTTAACTTTAATATTTCAAAGATATTAGAACATATCACAGCAGGGAAACTTGAAGCTGAAATAGAGTTGATCAAGGTTAGTGAGTGGTTCAAGAGACATATTCGTGGTTCTGTAAACGAGGATCATCTGCCAAAGGTGGATATAACTAAGCCGATATTACAGGCAGAAATCCGACCAGGTGTGTTTGAAATAATCGATGGAAACCATCGAATCGAAAAAGCTTGCCGTAATGACGTGGAGTTCTTGAATTCATATAAGCTTAAAGGAGAGCAGCTTGTAGCCTATTTTGCTGATGTGCGAGGGTATAAAGCCTATGTAGAGTATTGGAATTCAAAGCTGTGAGCCTGATTGTAACAACGATTTGTTTTCGCCTTTTGGAATAGTGGTGATGAGGGAGGGGTTGATTTATGCGATCCAGATACTTGACCAAATCCCGATATAAATTGGGATTAGAATGTCCAACAAAACTTTATTATACGGGGAAATCCGAATACGCTAATCAAAATCTAGAGGATACGTTTCTGCTCGCTTTGGCTGATGGAGGATTCCAAGTCGGAGAATTGGCCAAGTGCTATTTTCCTGGCGGGCATGATATTAAGACACTGGATTATGACGAGGCACTACGTCAGACAAATGACTTGCTGAAGAATGATCAGGTTATCATCTATGAAGCGGCTGTTCGCTTTGAAACGCTTTTCATCCGAGTTGATATTCTAATCAAGAATAAGAACCACATCGAGTTAGTAGAGGTCAAAGCGAAATCGGTTGACACGGATTCTGAAGAAGCTTTTCTGACTAAAAACAGGTCGATTACCTCATCATGGAAACCCTATCTAGAAGATGTTGCTTTTCAGAAACATGTCATCCGATCTGCCTTTCCAGCGTATGCCGTTTCTGCATATCTGATGATGGCCAATAAAAATGCCCTATGTCCTGCGGACGGGCTTAATCAGAAATTCAAAATCACCAAAAATAAAAACGGGAGAAAAAGTGTTTTGGTAGCTCAAACTCTATCTGAGGAAGATCTCTCCGAACAGATTCTGGTCAAGGTCAAGGTCGATGACAGTTGTGACTTAATCTATTCCGAAGAGGTCATTGTCGGTCCGAAACCAATTAGTTTTGTTGAACATGTGAATTTATTGGCTAACTACTATGTCAGAGACGAAAAAATAGTTTCGCTGCCTTCTACTTGCTGCGTTCATTGCGAGTTCAAAGCGACTGACCAAGAGAGGGAGGTAGGCATGAAAAGCGGCTTTCATGAGTGCTGGAAGGAAGGTCTGAACTGGTCCGACGAGGATTTCAAGGATTCAACCATGTTCGAAATCTGGAATTTTCGAAAAAAGGACCTATGTCTAAATGAAGGACGCATCAAACTATCGGACATTTGCAAAGAAGATATTTCACCAAAAGATGATGACAATCTGGGTATATCCTCTAGTGCTAGGCAATGGCTGCAAGTAACAAAAGCTCAAAGCCATGACGCGACTCATTGGATCGATTCAGAAAATCTATACCGTGAGATGAGTGCGTGGGTTTATCCGCTACATTTCATAGATTTTGAAACCTCCATGGTTGCGATTCCCTTCAATAAAGGGAGACGTCCTTATGAAGGAATTGCCTTTCAGTTTTCCCACCATGTCGTGCAAAAAGACGGGCGGATTGAACATCGCGGACAATATCTTAACACCGCACCAGGGGTATTCCCCAACTATGGTTTTCTCAGAAGTCTGAAAAACGAATTGGACCAGGATCAAGGGAGCATTTTCCGATATGCTGCGCATGAAAACACGTACTTAAATATGATTTATCGGCAATTGGGGGAAGACCAAGAGGATATACCAGACAGGGAGGAACTCTGTAACTTTATTCGCACCATTACAACTCCAGTAAAAAAGAGTAAAGAGTGGGTGGCAGGGCCCCGCAATATGATCGATATGTGCGAACTTGTCAAACGATATTATTATGATCCCGCCACGAAGGGCTCGAATTCCATTAAGCAGGTTTTGCCAGCGATTCTGAATAGTTCACGATTCCTACAAGAAAAATACGCCAACCCTATTTATGGCGCCGATGGTGGTATCCCAAGTTTGAATTATCGAAACTGGAAATGGATTGAGTATGTCGAAGACAGGGTCCTTGATCCCTATAAACTATTGCCTAATATGTTTCAGGATATTTCAGAAAAAGACTTCGCAGTGTTGAGCGATAGTGATGAGTTGCGTGATGGAGGGGCTGCGTTAACAGCTTATGCTCGAATGCAATTCGAAGAGATGTCGGAATATGAACGTACGGAAATAGAGAAAGCATTGTTGAAGTATTGTGAGTTGGATACTTTAGCAATGGTTATGATTTACGAGGGCTGGAAGGATTTAGTTTACCCGAAATAAGAAAAGGTTTTAAAGAAATTCATCAAATCGTCTCCCGAGGATTATAATCACAACGCCGGTGAGATTCAAAGCGCGGTGGAATTGCAGCATCAGTAAACGGGGGGAGCATCAAGAAAAACAGGTAGTTTCTTATACCGAACAACCAATGCGGATGACCTAGTAGAACTCTGTAAGAACAAAGGTGGGGAACAACGGATCAAAGGAATCCGGAATGATGAATTCATTCAACAGGCTGCAGGAGAAGTGAGCAAAATAATTGTAGCTTGGGGAACAGCCCTTAAGGGATTTGAAAGGATCTATATCCGTCGGATCAAAGATGTACTTCGCCTTTTAAACCCACTGCCGATTACTTATGTCGATAGAGTATCCGAGAAAGGTCCCTATCCTTTACATGGTCAAGTCTGGGGCTACGAGATGGAGTTGAAAGACTGGAAGTTGGCTTAGTGCGCCGTCAGTTGCTCTAGGGTGGCGGGCAGCCGCCCTTCTTTGATTGGCGCATTACACATTTTGACAAGCTGAAAGTAGCGTTAGAAGTATGTGATACCTAGTAATCCTTTGAAAGGAGAATCCCCACTTATGCCACTGGAAATAATCCGAAACGATATAACAAAAATATCCGTTGATGCAATTGTCAACGCCGCAAATACTGCCTAAGTTCTGGCTTGGTAAGTGTTGGTAAAGAAAAAGGTAAAGTTGGCAGGAATGATCCTTGTCCATGCGGTAGTGGCAATAAGTACAAAAGATGCTGTGGAAAGTAGAGCTAAAGAAGGTGCGCAAGCCCGGGCGCGTAGTGAGCGCTGCGAGGTTGTTGAGTGAGTGGGACTGCGGGGTTAATCTCCGCTTTCCCCCTTTTTTCGGGAGGAAGGAAGCTTCTGGCAGGTTAAAGCCTGCTCTGTGTCAGGTATTGGACTTATAATTAGGAGCCGTTTGGTTTATTGTCAAAATAATTTAGGAATATAAGGATGAAAATAGTCGTATCAGAAACGAATAACAGCAATTTTGTTTCTATATTAACCAGTTAAATAAATAGGTTCGTTTTTATAAATCATGGTATAATTAGATATATCCTTTGTTTAGGAGTGATTATGAAGGCAATTAAAATTCAAAATAAAGATGTTCTAGAAGCGGTCAATTCAGGTTCATTATATATCGAAATTGGTAACCGAAAGTTTTTATTATTCGAAGTTGAACAATACAATGATGCTAATGTTTATGAGGTGACTGATACCGAAGAAGAACAACTGTTAGTAGAAGCTTTGGAAGGAGAAAACCCAATCCTTTCTGATTTAGAAATAGACATAATTTTGGGTTTTTCTAGAGAAGCATGAGAATACATTGGAGAAGATCGGCAGTTGATTCACTAATATTTCTTGATAAATGGAGAAGAGAAATAGAACTTACACCTATAGCATCATTTTTAAGGGGGCACATCAATAATTATTTCCAAGGACAGGACTTTTCCGTATATGTCCCAGGAAAAGCTGTTGTACTTAAAGGTTACCCCGTTAATTTAAGAATGCTGCTCATATCTGTTGGAAAATCTGAGCCATATAAGGTTTTTTATCGTATTACAAAAGATGATATTGAAATATTCCTGGTTCGTCACCCTCGGCAAAATCAAATGTTTTAACTCTAAGCGCATATTATCACTAACTTACAGAGTATGAATTTAACAAATTAAACGAGTTGTAGGGCGATTACGTCATATGAGCATTTGCTTCAATAAAAGCAGGTGCTTTTTACTTTCGGAAAAAGATTTTAGACAATGTGTACCCATTGCCAAGACAATATGTACCAAGGAAAGGAACAATATACATTGGCCTAGAAATTGTTGCCTAACTAAAGTAAATGCCAATACCCTATTGGCAGTGAATCGTTTCGGGATTTGCTTTAATTAGGATACAATACAGAGCGAATAATCTTGTCAAAATCTTCTCAAATCGTTGCACCTTCTGAAAATACCGATACTATGAGACGATAGCCAATTAACCGTGCAAGCGGTTAGCAGTTGCATACTAACTCAGGTCAAGGTGAATTTGTGAGAAAAAATATTAGAATTATTGGACTAAGCGCTGAAGCTTTTAGGTTCGGTGCCTGTTTATATCTGGGGCTTGGATTGGGTGTTATAATAAGAATTATGAAGTTATTGCAATAAATTAACAGCGTTGGCGGGAGGAGCATACAGAATGGGTGAGGTAAAGGTTACGGAGCTTAAGAAGTTTTTGGCAAGCCTCAATGAAGTTCAATTAAAAGGAGAAATCACAGAGCTATTTAAACTCTTTCCGGCTGTAAAAGAATATTACAAAGTCAAGTTAGATCCTGCGGGTGAAAAGGATATTCTAGAAAAGTACAATAAAATTATCGAGGATGAATTTTTCCAGGACAGAGGACTCGGGAAATTGCGTTACTCAGTAATGAAAAAGGCTTTGGAGGACTTTAGGAAGATTTCACGGTCACCAGAGAACATAGCAGAATTAATGATTTCATATGCGGAAAACGGAGTTGAGTTTACCGATGAGTATGGTGATATTGACCAAAAATTTTACAATAATATAGAGGGTATGTACGAAAAAGCCTTAAAGTTTGTTTTTGAGGAAAATCTTAATCAACAATTCCAGGACAGATTTAGGAAGATCATGGAGGCTAGTGACGGTATTGGTTGGGGGTTTTCGGATGGTTTATGCGATTTATATTATGCGTACTATGAGGATGAAGGTATAATAAAGCTACAAAAAGATGAAAAAGAACCAGACAATTTGAGGTCAATAGAAATAAAGCGTTCCGAAAATAATTATAACGAGCAGGAAAGACGAGTTAACGAATTTATTATACGTTGTGGTGGCAAGGATGACTCGAAAATTGAGGATGCTTGGTGCGAATATCTTGAGGAAAACCTCCAGTTTCCATTTTCGGCCGAAATTATTGATGATCCTGGCCCTTTGGAAGTAGGTGACATTATTAAAGTTACGGATATTGAAGGTATCTTTGATTTATACGGTATTGTTGTAAATGCGCGATTGGGAAGAAAAAAGTATTCATTTCCCCTATGCCTATTAGAATTAGTTGAAAAGAACAGTAAAAATTATCAATTAGTTGATGATTATAATTTATGATTCAGTAACCGATGAATAATTACGGAAGATGTATTGAGATGGACCAGGCAAGGGAAACAAAAGTAATGCAACCGTTAATGCAACGAGGGTAATAAGAGATAACAAAGCATAACAAAATAAGAAAAGGCACCGGTATGACCGATGCCTGAAACCCTTGGTACTAAAGGGTTTTAACAGAATAAGCTAAGCTGTAACAAGTTGCTCCGTGTCTTTGGGGTGGTAGAGGTCGCATGTTCAAATCATGTCGCTCCGACCAGTAATATCAAGGCTTTCAGCCTTTTAAGGTAGGCAGGTCAAACTGCAAGCTTTGACCAAATGCCGACCAGAAAATAGACCATTTTGAATGGTCTATTTTTTATTTTCATATAGCCATGACACATGATAATGCCGAAGAAAGTGCAAACGAGTCTTCGGTGTTTTTTTGCCTTTAAGTGCACAAAAGATACTGAAGAGTGAGAGTCTGGTTCCCCGAGATCATTGAAGTCGGAGCAGTCGTTGCTGACGGACACGGAGTATTGCAGTATTCCTTCGCCTCAAGATATTGAAGTAACGAAAAGGATCCAGGTTGCCTTAGAACCTATTTCAATATCTGTGCTTGACCACATCATTGCTGCAGGACAAGCGTATGTTAGCTGTTCCGAAAAGAGATTATTATAGACAAGTGATAGAACTGTTAGTTTTCAATACAGAACAATAATTGTAACTAAATGGAAATAAAATGAGATTTCGTTTAAAGAATAGGTTGAATGATAACAATAACCAATATAGCTTAAATCGGAAGTGATGCAGTGGTACCACAGTATTTCGCAAATCTCACGGGTGAGCCCTTTTTGTATGTTGAACTGAAGCAAGTCGCCAAACTAACCTTAGCAGGGCTCTCTAGTGTAGAAATCAGTGCAAAAATTATTGACGAAAACCTGTTCCAGTACGCCACAAATAAAAGCCTGGATAAGCTACTAAGTGCAACGCTTAAGCGAGTAGCAGTTCTAGATGAAATACTGTTAAACCTACTAGTTCAAGGTTCTCTCCATACAAGCAAACTCGTGGCCTTAATAGCGATCATGAAAACGAATCGGCTATTTCTAGAGTTTATAGAAGAAGTATATCTGGAAAAAGTACGGCTAGGAGAGCAGGAACTAGAACCTAAGGATTTTTGCATCTTCTTTAACAATAAAGCAGAACAAAGTCTTA
The DNA here is from genome assembly GCF_000802135.1 of Desulfosporosinus sp. BICA1-9. Classification (NCBI taxonomy): domain Bacteria; kingdom Bacillati; phylum Bacillota; class Clostridia; order Eubacteriales; family Desulfitobacteriaceae; genus Desulfosporosinus; species Desulfosporosinus sp. BICA1-9. The sequence continues at coordinate 4,267 of NZ_JUEE01000082.1, read as the reverse complement.
AAGTGGCAGGGTGGCAGGAATCGACGCTCAAAAAATTGTCACAGGTCTATAGTATAATACTCTTTGAGGCGGGTTTGATTAATAGTACACGCAAGAAAAGACTAAAGCGACGAAGCGGTTGAAAGTCTTAACCAAACAGATGGACGAACTAAAAAAATATGACGAAGTGATTCATAATCTGGCTGATCAGCAGATTGAGATAGATCTGGATGACGGGGTCGTCGTCAATTACGCTAAGTTTCAGAAGGTGTTGGCGAAGATCTGACGAATGAGTTAAAAGGATTGAGAATGACAAACTAGCGCGCAATGATAATGCCAATAATTGGTTAATGTAGTCTTGGTGATTAGCACTTGGTGCATAGTCTGTAATTAAACTGAGGGGTGATATTTTATGATTTTAAAAAGTATTACCATTGAAAACTTTAGAGGAATTAAACATAACACCTTTGATTTTGATAATAAGTTCAACTTAATTATAGGTAATAATGGAATGGGTAAAACATCAGTGTTGGAAGCAATAGCTATTGGATTAGGTGGATTTATAGTTGGGATTGATGGTATAACTACAATACATTTCACACCTGACGATGTCAGAAGCATAGGCCATTTAGTAGGTGATGGTTCATACGATATTGAATACTTTACCCCTACCGTAGTTAGATGTATCGCGGATTTTGCGGACGAAGAAATTGTATGGAATAGAAGCAAAAGTAGCCAAAAGAAAACAACTAGAACGGTTACAACTAAAAATATTTCCAAATATGCTACAACACTCACAAAAAACAAAAACAATGTGTTTCCAGTTATCAGCTATCAAAGCGCAGGAAGAATGTGGACGCAAAAACGAGATAAATGGGAAGATGTATTTACAGTAAATTATATGCGTAATGTAGGTTACACTCATTGTTTGGCTTCCGAGTCCAATATTAGTATGCTTACCAACTGGTGTCAGAGAATGGAGCGCATCGCCTATCAGAAAAAAACAGAACTTGCTGAATATGAATCAGTAAAAAAAGCTGTTGGTAAGTTTATTGGTGTTTTAGAAAACACAGATATAAATAGTACCATCTTCTATGATGAGCGGACAGGAGAACTTGTGTATTTTTCCAATGGCGAGGCCTTGCCACTTAGATTCATGAGTGCAGGTTATCGTAGCCTTATTGGAATGGTTGCGGATATTGCTTATAGAATGGCCATACTAAATCCTGATTTAAGACGTGACGTTACAGAGAAAACCCCTGGACTTGTCTTAATTGATGAAATTGATTTACATATTCATCCGAAATGGCAATGGAGGATTGTTGAGGCTCTAATGCAAACATTTCCATATGTTCAATTTATTGCGACTACCCATTCTCCAGTTGTCATAGCGTCCTGTAAGGATAAAAAAATTATAAGTCTATTTGACTCAGATACTAGTACACCGATTATTGAGCTAGATACTAAATATATAAAATCTCCATACGGCTGGCGAGTAAATGATGTTTTGAATACATTCATGGGAGTTGACGAAAGATCGCCAGAAGTAAAACCACAACTTGAAGAAATCAAACAGCTGTCGTTTAAGAAAATCAAAAACCAATTATCAGATGAAGAAAATACCAAATTAAATCAATTGAAAGATGATGTGTATTCAAATCTTCCCCAAAATGATGCTGCTGTTGAATTAGCGGAACTTGGCTCAATTGAGGACATCCTAAAGGAACGAGGGAAGAGAAATGCACAAAGTAGATAGGTTGGCACAACCAGAAAGCCTAAAGAAAAATGCAAAAAAATGGACTGTTGACCTGTTAGCGGAAGTTCCGAAACATAGTACGTTTAATGATATCCCGCAAAAATTCGTAGATAAATATAGACAAGAAGATGTCAAATAAACATTACATGAAATGTTTGAGGGGCAGTGTTGTTTTTGTGAATCCCCAATTGGGGTTCAGGTGTTTGAAAGAATAGAACATTTAATGCCTAAAAGTAAATTTCCACACCTATGTTTTGAATGGTGTAATCTCAATTATTCTTGCGAAGTGTGTAATAGCAAAAAATATAAAGGGGATAAATGGGATGACGAAAATCCAATTTTAAACCCAACATTCGATGAGATAAAGAATTACTTAGAAATAGATATAGAAACGGCGAAAATACTGTCTATTAATAACGATTTGAGGGCAAAAACCACAATCGAACATACTGGCCTAAATAGAGAGGGTTTGATCGAACGTCGTAGAGATATTGTTAATAAATTAAAGGAATTGCTAAGAATAGCAGTAAAAGCCGGTGCTGTAGAAGATTTTAAAGATATTAAAAATCAATGTCAAAGAGTTGGGGATATCCATTTTTGATGAATACATTTGCTGACAAGCTTTAATAAAATGGTCTAGGAGGATGGGTGGCAAGTTTAGTGGATTTAGGGACTGAAGGAATCATATTCCATATAAAGGTGTGAAACAATATTGTCTGTAGAACTATTGGAGAATTCAAAGAAGTGGTACCAGCACTATTCAACCCTTAATCAAGTCGAGAGTTGTGAGTTCTTGAAAGAAACATTTAGATACACTTTACCTCAAGAGTTCGTCAAAAAGATTAACTTTGTGAACCTGTTTATGGACAGGTTAAATGGTTTGAAAAGAGAAAGACAGTTTGACAAAATCAGAGAGCTCTGTGACTCAATAGTGCCGCAAAAGCATGTCTGTGGTGAAGAATTCTTTTATGTGGATAAGTATATGATCGATGGAAAACTGAATAACAATCCCATTATTAAAACGGATGAATTACTTCTGGATAAGGTCTTTGACAAAAACTTGGGGGATTAGATGAATGGGCGGAGAGGAATCAGGCGTATCCCAAGTTTAAGGCTGTAGCCTTATGATTAATGTATAGAAATAGTAGGTGAAACCATGAATCATGACCAGATAAATGCAGCCCTGACCGATAAATTTCAGGCACCGTGTCGAGACGGGGCCCAACGGCAGATCATCTTTTGGTACGATGCTGATGGGGATTTCCAAGAGGTCGTCGATGAGCTGGAATTAGGTGAGGTAAAGCTTTGGTCGCGGGGATTCCGGGATGATCGGAGTGTATAAGATTGAAACGGAAGTCGTGACCGGATCTGGAAAATTTGAGAGATCTGGGCTTGGAAACAGCAGGGAAGCCAAAGAAAACACCCTGACTGCGTTTAATTATTTTAAAGCCAATAGTAGGAGCATCAGCGGTTCGATAAGCACTAAGACCAAGGATTACCTGCTGTATGTTCAAGATATCCAAGGCATCGGCATGACCCCTGAGCTGACGTTGACAGCCTTTATCGCGATGTGTTCTGGAGCTATGGGGAAACCTCCTCAAAGTCAGTTAGTCGTATTGGGTTCTATGAGTCTCGGTGGCACCATCAATAAAGTAGAAGAGTTAGCCAACACGTTGCAAGTGTGCTTTGATGCTGGAGCCAAGAAAGTATTACTTCCAATGGCATCGGCCACGGATATTGCCACCGTTCCATCAGAACTCTTTGCGAAGTTTCAGATGGCGTTTTATCAAAGTCCGGAAGATGCGGTGTTTAAGGCTTTGGGAGTGGAGTAGTAGGAAATTACTTTAGGTAGAGGATGTAATGTAATGTTCTATGAATCAGAAAATAGGGCTATTAAATTAGCCTGTAAGAAAGCTGGGGAAAATTTAGACCAGTGTATAGTTTTAGTGAAATAGTTGTAACTGGATATCGGTCATTCTGCTTCGTACTGCCTCAATTTTCTTCTTACTCCAGCCATTAAATAATGAATCGACATACTTTTTCGGCATAGAAGAGTACCCAAAAAATGCTGACCAAAAGCACCATGCGTAATATGAACGATCAACCATCTTCTGGTTCAAATAACGCTCCAATTGTTCCAGATCTTTTTATTACGATATCATAATCAAACCGAGATTCCGCCGGAGCCGGACAGCCTACCTCCTCAAATTCGGATCCGGATCCGAATTTGAACTACAGCCAGGCGGTGCTTCTTTTAGGGATCCCCAAGGAGGAACGGGCGCAATTCATCATTGATATGGATATCGAGGGAATGACCAAACAGGAACTCAGGCAAGCGGTCAATGAACGAACGCAGACCCTGCAAGAAAAAGACCAGGTTTTACAGGAAAAAGACCAGGCCCTGCAGGAGAACGCAGACCTCCAGAAATCAGTGGAAAACCAAAACGGTATCATCACCGAGCTGACTGCGGAGCTTGTCAATCTGAAGGTCCAATTGGAGAACGTCAAGACGTCCAAAGCGGAACTCGATAA
>NZ_JUEE01000081.1:0-53057 GCF_000802135.1 Desulfosporosinus sp. BICA1-9 | reverse complement strand
CGGTCGATTTATGAATGTTTTGCTAGTACATAGTGAGCTTCTAGAGAAAAAAGTAGCCGTACTCGGGATCAATGGCTTGTTAGAGTTTATTTTTAAAGCATGTACAGCGGATGTTCTGGATCTAACCCGTATAGCGTCAATTGTTATCGATAATAATTACCAGTGGAGATTGGTAAGTTAGAATCATCCAACGTTTGGATGACAATTTCAAAAATAATTAATGGCCCCCTTTAGGGTTTGTTTGTGGTGAGATAATTTAGTTTCTAGGCAGATCAGTCTTCATAAAGTGATGTGAGACTAAGGTATAACTTTGCTAATGAGTCATAGTTTCTTAAGCGATTCATCTAATTGGTATAATATTGAAAAATAATTGACTGCGAAAAATATCATGCTTCAGCTCTGTCAGCTCTGCTAGAATATAGTTTAACTAGACAGGTTATGATATATTATTTATTGAAATTAATGTTAATGTTTCGTTTGTAGATCGGAAGGAGTCTAAAACCCTATGAGCCAAATCAGCAACAATCTCACAGCAAGGTTTAAATCATCAGATCGGTACCGCTGGTTTATCTTGATAACCGTTTCCATTGGTACATTTATGGCAACTTTAGATAGTAGTATCGTTAATGTAGCCTTGCCCACCATTTCCAGCAAGTTGAATTCCGATCTTTCAACCTTACAGTGGGTTGTGACGGCTTATTTATTAACCATTTCTAGTTTGCTCCCCGTGTTTGGACGAGTGGCAGATCTCCTAGGACGCAAACGCATCTTCTCCATTGGTTTTCTAGTCTTTACTCTGGGGTCTGTTCTATGTGGATTAGCGACAAACATTTGGTTTTTAGTCGGGATGCGTATCCTTCAAGCTATTGGAGCTTCAATGCTGATGGCTAACAGTGCCGCGATTATCACCGCTAATTTTTCACCCAAAGAGCGCGGTCGCGCCTTAGGATTAACTGGGACAGTGGTTGCATTAGGAAGTCTCACCGGTCCAGCTCTTGGTGGGGTCTTGGTCGGACTGTTAGACTGGCGTTCTATCTTCTATATCAATTTACCGATTGGGGTCATTGGCTATCTCGCCGCTCAAATCATTCTTCCGCCTGATAAACCCCAGCAGAACAATGAAAATTTTGATTATGTCGGTGCCCTCTTTTTTACTCTTGGGATAATTAGTCTAATGTTTGCCATTAGTAATGGTCAAAGTTGGGGCTGGAACTCCTATCCTATCCTGATAGGTTTGATTATCGGAACGCTTTTTCTGGAACTCTTCTTCTATACCGAGGTTCGAGTGACTAATCCCATGATTGACCTTTCTATGTTCCGCATCAGAGCATTTTTCATAGGGAATCTTACGGGTCTGCTCTCCTTTGTGGCGATGTTTGCTAATGTAATGCTCATGCCCTTCTATCTCCAGCATGTTTTAAATTATAATCCAACCCAAGTAGGATTACTGATGACCTCATTTCCTCTGATGATGGCGATTGTAGCACCTCTGAGCGGACACGCTTCTGACCGTATTGGACCAACCATCTTAACCACCACAGGCCTGTGCGTAACTGCTTTAGGCTTATTTTACCTTTCAACGTTGACAACAACGTCCTTATTCTGGCAAATTGCTCCGGGACTCCTGCTAATGGGTATAGGGGCAGGCCTTTTCCAATCCCCCAATAACAGTAGTGTAATGAGTTCGGTCCCTCCCAATAAGCTGGGGGTCGCAGGTGGAATTAATGCCCTCGTCCGCAATGTCGGTATGGTCATAGGGATCGCCTTCTCAGTCTCTTTATTCGAAAACCGGCAAGCGATGTTCCTTATCGGCGTCAACAACCCCACTTCAGTCCAAAAAATGAATGCTTTTATGAGTGCCTACCATACCGTCATGCTTGTCTCGATGGGAATTGCCATCATAGCCGCTTTGATTTCTTTGAATCGAAAAAGAAATCCACACCCTCAAAAGTCTTAAAAAAAAATATACAACAAAAGCCAGTGCCTTGTAAAAGACTACTGGCTTTTGTTGACTAATCCTTACCCTTAAGTAACTATTGCCGATACTATGGTTGCGGGAGAATCGTCAGTCCAGGGTGCTTTTTCAAAGTTTCCCCACTGCTCTACAATTTTCCAACCACTCTCGAGCAAGGCATTTCTGAGCATATCACTTTTTATGGGGTAGAGAAGATTAACTCCAGATACAATCTGACTGGTGTCAGGAAATTCGATGCTCATAGAAAACTCAATACCCTCCGGACGATGCTTGTAAAATCGAGAGAATATTAGATTCTTAGTGCGAATAACGGGGAGTTCAGTAACCTGTTCAGCTAAAATTCGATCATAGTTCACAATTTGTAATAACAGGTGAGTTCCCTTTTCCCGAAATTGAGCCAAAACCTGTTTGAGCTCCAATTCTCCAGACACATGAGCTAAGGTATTACCCAAGCAAACAATTCCCCCAAACTGTTGCTTTATCCCACTGAGGTCCAGCATATCCGCTACTGAGAAGGTGGCAGTACTTCTAGCCTCCTGTGCCTTGCTTTGAGAAATCTCAATCATTTCAGCACTTAAGTCCACACCATGCACTTGGGCACCTAGTTGACTTAGTTCTAAGGCAAATGTTCCGGTACCACAGCCAATATCTAAGACTGAGGTAAGAGATTCTCGCTTTAAATAATCGTGCAGAAATGCTTTCTGAGGTCCCTTTAACGGGAATACCTCATCGTAATGTTCCGCTAGCGTGCGATAAAAATCCATTCTCTTCATCCTTTCCCCTTGAATAGCAGGCAAAGGTCGTCCTAGTGGACTCTCTTTAACGTCCATTATAATATTAAACGAACCGTATGCACTAGACCGTCATCCTTCAGGACAATGACAGGTTCATCTAAAGCGTCACCATCTAAGGTAATAGTTTCGCACCCTGTCATCTTAGCATAAGGATTTTCAACGCTAATCTCATACTTAGTCGATTGATATTGATAAGTAAGACTATAACCCGTCCAGCGACTTGGAATACAAGGTTTTAGGATCAGCTTCTCCCCTTGACGTGTAAACCCTAATATTCCTTCTAGCCCCGCCTGATACATCCATCCAGCTGCTCCAGTATACCACGTCCATCCTCCTCGGCCTACATGTGGGTATATCGCATAGACATCAGCTGCCATAACATAGGGTTCTACTTTGTAGCGATTAACTTCGTGTTCGGTACGGGCATGATTAATGGGGCTTAACATCTGAAACAATTCTCCGGCCTTGTCCCCTTCTCCTAAACTTGTGTAAGCCATAATTGCCCAAGCGGCCCCATGGGTATACTGTCCACCGTTCTCCCGCACCCCAGGAACATACCCTTTAATATAGCCAGGGTCCGGTAAGCATTTATCAAAAGGAGGCGTTAGTAAGAGAAGAATACCATCTTCTTTACGCCATAAATAGTGTTCTAAGGCCAACATGGCATCTTGGGCCCGGGTGGGTTTTGCTGCCCCAGAAAGCACCGACCAAGACTGAGCAATGGCATCAATTTGACATTCTTGATTTCGAGAAGAGCCTAAGATTGAGCCATCATCGAAATAAGCTCGTCGATACCAGCCGCCATCCCAACCATGCAATTCCATATTCTTTTGTAGTTCTTCGGCTATACGACGGTATCTTATACCTCGCTCCAAATCTTGATGACGATCGCATACTACGGCAAAACGTATTAATGTTAGGTACAAGAACCACCCCAACCATACGCTCTCCCCTTTCCCTTTAGTCCCTATTTGACTGAATCCATCATTCCAGTCTCCAGAACCGATGAGGGGTAGCCCATGTTCTCCGAAACGCAATCCTCTTTCAATGGCCCGGATACAATGCTCATACACACTGCCCTGTTCCTGGGAAAAGTGCGGAATCGAATATCGTTCATCCTCGTCGTCTTTCAGAGGCTCGTCTTCAAGGAATCCATTCACCTCTTTAAGAATTTCCTCATCTCCGGTGCGTTCGATATAGTGAGCAGTTACAAAGGGTAACCATAACAAATCATCGGTAAATTTAGTTCGGATCCCTTTTCCTTGACTGGCGTGCCACCAATGTTGCACATCCCCTTCAATAAACTGATGCCCACAATGGAGAATAATTTGCTCACGGGTCGCTTGAGGAATCGTATATACCAAGGCCATCACATCTTGGAGTTGATCCCTAAAACCATAGGCACCTCCTGATTGATAGAACGCTGAACGCGCCCATAAACGGCAAACGACAGTCTGATAGAGTAACCACCGATTGAGAAGCAAATTCATGGACATATCTGGCGTAGATACCTGGACAGTTCCTAACAACTTATTCCAGTAGTTTGTTACTTCCTCGAAGGCCTGACCCGCTTTCTCGGATCGCCCATACAAAGTAATGATCCCCTCAGCTGCTTGGCGATTTTCAGCTTCACCCAGCAGAAAAGTGATTGTTTTACTTTCACCAGGAGCAAGGGAAAGAATCAGGTGCAGCGCAGAACAAGGATCTAGCCCAGCCCCCACGGTTTCCGATAGTAGTTCCAACTCTAAACCCAAAGGGTCTGCCAAACTCCTGTTTCGTCCAATAAACTCAGAACGATCTCCCGTAAAACTAGTCACCGGCGCTCCAAAAACAGTCAAAAATCCTATCCGGTCTGCATACTCCTCTTGATACCTATTTTCAGCAAAGAAACAATTCCGCTCTCGGTCGTAATCTGTCACCAAATACGGAGCAGTATGCTCTCGAGCCACTCCTAACACCCATTCAACATAATAGATCGCACTCAGGCGCTGTGGATAGTCCATCATGTTCGTAACTGTTAATTCGACGATCTTCACCGATTCGTCAATCGGAGCAAAAAGCCGCAGTGCTTGTTTTAAGCCATGACTAAGGTGCTCAAAAATAGAGTATCCCTGACCATGCCGGATGGTATAAGAACCTTTACCGCGTTTAGGATTGGCAGTAACAGACCATGATTCTCCAGTTTTTTCGTCACGTAAATAGAGAACTTCACCTGAATAATCCATAATCGGATCATTGGACCAAGGAGTCAGCTTATATTCCCTACTATTTTGAGACCAGGTATAGCCAGCACCTACTTCTGATATTTGAAAGCCGAACTTAGGGTTGGCAATCACATTAATCCAAGGGAGTGGTGTGTTCATTCCTTCCTGTAGTCTAATAATATACTCTTTACCATCTTCGCTAAATCCACCGTATCCATTCGCAAAAAGCAAGTCTTCAGAAAACTGTCCTATGGCCGCTTCTCGATGTTCTTGTATACTCTCTTGGGTAGCAAGGAGCGCACGGTCTTGAAGACTCGGCTGAGAATCCACGACATCTTTGATGAGCTTCCCTTTTTTGCGGATTTGAACGGTACAAGATCCACCCTCGCCATTGAATACAATTCTTGCCACAGTCGATAGAAGAACGATACCCTCTGAATGAACATGGTCTTTTTGGAGTAGAAAAACACCGCCAGCCTGATTTAAGAGATCACGAGCATGACCCATGGAGATTAAATCTCGGAGGCTATCCTGGAAGGCTTGTACATATCCGCTTTGATCTTCATTGAGAATGACTAAATCTGCAAACAACCCTTTGAGTCTCCAGTACTCATGGATCGTCAAAAGTCGCCGTACTAAATCTAAGTGTTCAAATTCCTTGACTCGAACCAGGACGATCGGCAGATCTCCAGAAATAGCATAGGGCCAAAGAGAGGATTGTCCTTTGCTATTTTGCTTAATGAAATCAGCCTCATCTCTGCGGCAAGGACTAAGATACAGCAAATGTCCTCCTAAGCTTAAACTTTCATTGGCCTGAGCGGCCGTCAGATTTAAATGCCTCAGTTCCATTTTACTGTGGGTCCAGGCCAGCTCAAACGCTCGATTTACAGAGAGAGGATCTCGGTATTTTTCGGCAATACGAATGATCTCCTGACGACTCTCCGCATAGCCTACCGAAAAGGAGACCCTTACGGTCTGCCCTGGACCAATTTTAACTCTCTGACGAAGGCTCATCATGGGGTCCAGCACCGCGCCTACCGTATTCGACAACGGGTGATTGGCATCCAATGCTTGAGGGTTCTCCAAGTTTCTTCCCCGTCCAATAAAGCGCATCCGGTCAGTTTCATACTGCAAGGAACCGACCTTCTCTCCTTCGGTCGCAACTGTATGCATCATCCATAAACGGGTCTGTTTATCACTGCGTGGTCTGCGAGACGCTAATAACGACTCGTGGGTAAATTCAGTCTGAATAAAAAGATTACTAAACGCAGGATGCGCCAAATCTTCGCTGGACCTTGCCAGAACAACCTCAAAATAACTTGTTACTTCAAGGGTTCTGTCATATTTACTGTGATTTGTCAGAGAAATTCGGCGCATTTCTGCTTGGTCCTCAGGGGAAACGACGATTTCAGTATGGGTTGTAATGTTTCCATCCTTGCGGCAATACTCTACTTGATCCGCTGCATAGGTCACCTTATAGTCGTCGCCGGGATTTCGACATGGCTGGTAGGCGGCAGACCAGACATCACCAGAATTTAGATTTTGAATATAGAAAAACATCCCCCAAGGGTCTCGTGTTACATCCTCCCTCCAGCGGGAGAGACAAATATTCTTGAATCGGCTGAATCCAGCCCCAGAATTCGTCAACATGACAGAATACTGACCATTCGAAATGCAGTGAGTGATCGGAATAGGGCTATTGACAGAGTCGATGAGTATAAACTGATTCTTTTCATGTTCGGGTCCTGTAATTTTATGTTCTGTCCTGGTCTGTTCGTTTTCTGGTTGAGGAATGATGAGGCTTGATTCTGGAATGCGTTCTTGCAACAAAAGCTCTGTAGCTTGAATTAACGCTTGATTATGTAAGCGTTGCTGCATGACATTTTCATGCAAGGCATTGTCCAAAGCTAATAGACTCATGCCTTGATGATGGGCCATAAAACTTTGAACTAACTTAAACGACCGTCCAACGGGAACTCGTTCAGTCGTATAGTCAATCGCTTCATACAGTCCGTAACGTCCCCCAAAACCTTTTTGTTCCATAGCGATTATATTTGACAAAGCTTCATGCGGAGACACCATGAGCGCCAAAAAGGTGGCATAAGGCGCTATGACTAGATCCTGAATTAGGCCACGTTTCAGACCCAATCCTGGAACTCCGAAGGCTTTATATTGATAATTTAGTTGAGGATCGAAGGCGTGAAATCCTGATTCTGAAATACCCCAGGGAACATTGTGTTCTAAGCCATACTTCCTTTGTACAGCCACAACGGAATGATAGGTTTCATCCAGTAATGTCCCTTCATAATTCCGCATGACTAAGAGTGGCATTAAGAATTCAAACATTGTACCGCTCCAAGAAACTAGACTCCGCTCTCCTAAGGCTACAGTCAGCGAACGCCCCAGCTTGAACCAATGACTATGAGGAACATCTCCTTTAGCAATTGCCAGAAAGCTTGCTTGACGAGCTTCTGAAGCCAGTAAGTCGTAATAGGACTTATCAAGCATGCTTTCTGAAACCCGATAACCTATGGAAAAGAGTTGGCGGGCTTCGTCAAACAAAGGCTTGAAATCTGTCTCGACAAAAATCTCCTCCAGCCGATGTTGAAGTTGCTCTGACCCTTGAATATAGCCCTGTATCTTCTGGAGTGCAGGTTGGATTATCCTCGTTCTCTCTGGAGAAAACCCATCTTCCTCTAACATCCCATTATAGTACTTGGCAAGTTCAGTTAAACTTAAATTTGTGAACCTCTGTTCGTTTAGATCCGGAAAAGTGCCTAAATCTCCAGTATCCTTAATCCACGGGTAGATTGCTTCCGTCTCTTGACGAAAAGATCGAACCATGGAACCTATTCTTCGCGCCCAGTAAACCCCTTCTTTGGGTGAATCTGGTTCCAAAAGAAGCTCTGGCCATAAAGATAATAGCTTCAGCCAGTTCGCTAAACTCCATCCCTGATTTGAATCAAGAAGCTGATCAAGAGCCTTCTCAAATCCCTCAAGTTCTGGATAAGTCGCCTTATCGACCACCTCAAGTAACAGATTATAAGTATCCTTAAGACCGCGAGCAAAATTTAGATCGATCAAGGGCTTCTCTAAGGTCTCTGCAAGACCAGATTTCAAGGTCAAAAGATAGAGCACAAAATTCCCGCTATCAACCGTTGATATATAACGAGGCTCTAACGGAACAAGGGTTTGAGTATCATACCAATTGTACAGATGCCCTCTCCAGTGCTCTAAACTCTCCAGGGTTTCCAGTGTATGCTCAATATTTTCATGCACCTTGGCTAGCGGGATGTACCCAAAATCCAGAGCACTTAAATTTGCCAACAGTGCTAGACCTATATTGGTAGGGGAGGTCCGATGGGCAACACCATTGGGTGGGTCTATTTGAACGTTATCAGGTGGCAGCCAGTGATCCTCGCTAGAGACATACTCTTCAAAAAAGGCCCAAATTTTTCTGCCCCACCGACGCAACTCCAGCTGTTCCGAAGTCGTGAGTATCTCGCGCCTATGTCTTAAGGGAAGACTCACCTGCAAAGCAATCCATGGCGATACGATCCAAACAATCGCAACTGGAATAAAGCGCCCAAACTTGGCAGGGTAATTTAGAGCGATGGTTAAGGCGGCTAACAATACTAAGAGCATAACCTGCCACATCGTTGAAAGCACCGTTTTATAATTGACACCTAACCGTTTCTCAGTATCGGCTGCTGTTTCCCATTCTAACAAATATTTACGGGAAATAAATTGCCGATATAGACTACGGGTAATTGCATCTAGCATCATAAAAGCTTGATAGGGAAAGAAGACCAGCTGTAGCAAAAACTGAGTTACCATGTTTACTAGATCATGACCCACATTTCCTCTTTCAGAGCGTTTTACTAAAAGCCGACTAAGTATAGAAAAAACCATTGGCCAGATCAAACTCAAAGAAATTAGCCCTACCCATACTAAAGGCTCACCAGCAAGAACCGTGAACCCTAGGATAAGCAGCAATAGTTGTACAGGTGCTTCAATACTTCTCCGCAAATTATCGAAAATCTTCCAGCGTGAAACAAACGGAATAGGCTTAAATAACCACGGTAAAAGTTGCCAATCCCCTCTGACCCAGCGGTGCAGCCGACGAATATACGAAAAATAGTTCGCAGGATATCCATCGACTAACTCAATGTCTGTCACAAGTCCAGTTCTAGCATACAATCCTTCAATCAAGTCATGGCTAAGAATGGTATTCTCCGGAAAGGCCTTATGCGTCACCTGATGGAAAACCTTAACATCATAGATTCCTTTTCCTGTATAAATCCCTTCACTAAACAAGTCTTGATAAATATCCGATACTGCTGTGGTGTAGGGATCAATTCCCACTTTACCCGAAAAAATCCGGGTAAACTTTGAAGCACCTGCACATAAAATAGAAACTCCAACCCGTGGTTGAAGGATTGCGTAGCCTTTATCCACCCTAGTTCCATCCTCACTGAGGATGGGTGCGTGTAAGAGATGGGCCATCGTGCCAATCAGCCTTTTAGCTGTACCACGTGGTAATTGGGTATCAGCATCCAGGGTAATGACATATTGAAAGGTTGGCAGAATGGAAAGGTCGCCAATTTGAATATCGTAACTCGTTTCCCCTTCCTGACGCAAGAGACAGTTAAACTCCGTAAGTTTTCCACGTTTCCTCTCCCATCCCATCCACACGTCTTCAGAGTTATTAAAAAGCCTCTTACGATGAAAGAAATAAAATCTACCTTGATCATATTTTTGGTTCAAATTTTGGATTCCAGCGGTTGCAGCATTAATAATTTCCGCATCTCCTGGAACATTCTCAGACTGGGCATCTGCAAAATCGCCCAGTAAAGCAAAATGCAAATTAGCATCTCGATTGGCAAGATAATAAACTTCCATTTGACTGATGAGTTCATACACCCTCTCAACACTTGTTAGAAGGGTTGGAACAACAACCATCGTTCGTAAGGGATCTGGAATTCCATCTCGTAACTCTAATTTAGGCAGAAAGGTTGGCTGAATAAAGTTTGATGTAACCCAATTCAAAAAGGGAATCACCAAACTACTAGCCCAAATTAAAACTCCTAGCCATAAAACAGGAGCAAGCGCAGAAATCGGATTCGATTGATGGATATAGGTTAAAACCCAAGCACTAAGAATCGCAATTCCTATCAGTAAGCTACCAAAGTAATATTGAACTGGTTTCCCTTGAATCGTTCGCCGAATCTCGCTCCCTAGATGGCGCGGTTTGCCAAAGTCTTGTTTCAACTCCTGTTCGAGGGTTTCACGCCCTGCTCCCATCAAGTCATACCCGACATGGGACGCTGCTGTCTCACCTAACTCATGAGCCTTCTGCGCTCTGGAGAGCACTTTTCGAGCTACGACCAGTTCCGAAACCTTGAATCGTCTGGCTATTTTTTCTACCTGATGGCGATAGGCGTCTCGAGACTGAAAATCCATAGCGCAATAAACCCGACTGGGATCCTTTTGAAAAACTCGTTCCACCATGCTGACCTCTTCGAAAAAACGAGGCCAATCTTCGGCAGTGATAAAGTGAATACTCAAAATTGCATGACCCATTGACACCTGATACGTGGTCTGACGTTGACGTTCAAGTTTTGCTAATTCTTCGATGGTTGTATCTTGTTTGGCCACGACCCGGTCAACCCACTGTAAAAGTGGTGCTACATCTACCCCGAGATCTCGCATGCGCTTGAGAATCTGTTCCGCATAAGCTGAGGAATATTCCTCTTGAGGTTCGAGAGATTGTAATAGTCCTTCCCACTCTGCTGGAAGATGTTCTGATTCCAAAAGGGGTAAAACCCACCGATCTGCTGCTTCTCTTTCCGCTTGGGTAAAAAGAATGAGTTCCGTTAACCTGCGAATGTTTTCCAGCAGAATAATTCGCAACATGATGGGTATCGCCCATAGTTCTCCGCTTGATAAAGGAACCTGAACCTGATAGGCGTTGATAAACGCTTTCAGTGTGTCAATACGCAACTGACTATCCGTATGCTCGATAAGTTCAATTAACAACCCGTAAATTCGTGGATATCCTTGAAAGTCTCCACTGGCAATGCGCGGTAATTGACGTTCAAATTTATCGGGTAGACTACTTTGAATCTCCTCTCTCAGGTCTTTCAAACTATAAAAATTATCAAGTAACCATTCTGTAGCGGGTACAACATCTTGAGTTCGGGTTGAATAATCCGTAATTTCTCGGTAAGCCTGCTCTATGAACTTCATATTTTGCTTAACCCTAGGTAACAACGTTCGTTTCGGAAATCTGCTTCCTTGGCTAGCATTTAATCGGGCAATCTCTTCGGCGTGACTAAGCAAGTCTTCCCCATTTAGAACAATATCTTTATATGGTTTATCCTTCGTCATTGATCTCATAAAAAACTTCATTCTTCAGTCTCCGTCTATTTTTTAACATTATTTATGCATTATTCCCATTTCCTCTCACTTCATTCATAATACAGAAACACCGTAGGCAATTCATCGAGGCTCGAGGCGCAAAGTTCGAAATCTCGGAGGTTAAACTACAAAAAAAACTCTAACCAATTCTTTATGGTTAGAGTTTTTTTTCGTGATGTTCGAAAGTTATTATTTCGAGGCATAAGGTAGATGCTTGACGTTCGAAGTTCGAAGGTTTAATAGTTTTCGTTTCATCCTCGCGCATAGTATTATCCAAACCGTTCATTAAATTCTTCTAAGGTTAAGAGTACCTGGCGAGGCTTACTTCCTTCGTAGCCTCCTACCACCCCTTGTTCTTCGAGCATATCCATTAACCTCGCCGCTCTAGTGTACCCTAATTTTAAGCGCCTTTGCAGAAAGGATACCGATGCCATACCTGTCCTGATAAAAAGCTGGCCTGCCTCAATAAACACAGCATCGTCCGCACCATTAGTCTCTTCATTTTTCACCGTGGTTTCCTCAAAAAGCCGTTCTGGGTCTAGATACTCCGGTTTACCTAACCCTTTCCAATGCTTAATCACTCGTTGGACTTCGTCATCGGTTACTAAACAGCCTTGTACTCTAAGCGCTTTATTCACTCCCAGTGGCGAATAAAGCATGTCTCCTCGTCCCAGGAGCTTCTCGGCGCCAGTAGCATCAAGAATAGTACGGGAGTCGATTTGAGACGAAACAGCAAAGGAAATCCGGCTGGGTATATTGGCTTTAATCACCCCAGTGATGACATCAACCGATGGGCGTTGCGTGGCAATGACCAAATGAATTCCCGCGGCTCGGGCCATTTGGGCTAATCGACAAATAGCTTCTTCGACTTCTCCCGGGGCAACCATCATTAAGTCGGCTAATTCATCAATGATTACCACAATCAAGGGCAAGGCAGGTTTAGTTCTTAAGGGCTCCCCTTTTAGGTGATTATAACGTTCGATATCACGTACACCCGCAGCTGCAAATAGTTCATATCTATTCTCCATTTCTTTAACGATCCATTTTAAAGCACTTGCTGCCTTTTTAGGATCGACGACGACGGGCGCTAAAAGGTGCGGAATACCATTATACTGACTGAGCTCAACCATTTTCGGATCGACAAGCAGAAATTTCACCTCATCAGGAGTCGCATTAAAGAGAATAGAATTAATGATCGTCGTGATACAAACACTTTTTCCTGCTCCAGTTGCCCCCGCTACGAGCAGATGGGGCATTTTAACTAAATCAGCAATAATAGGCTGATCCGCGATATCTTTACCTAAAGCGACTTTAAGCTTGGAAGGATATTCTCCGAAACTCTTTGTCTCGAGCACCTCACGAAACGGGACAGCTCGTGCGTGTTTATTAGGAACTTCAATTCCGATTGCTGCTTTACCGGGAATCGGAGCTTCAATACGCACATCCCGAGCGGCAAGCCCTAGCGCAATATCGTCCGAGAGATTTACAATTTTACTAATTTTCACACCTGGTGCTGGCGCTAATTCATAACGTGTGATAACAGGACCACGGGTCACCCTTATAACCTTGGCTTTAACTCCAAAATCAAGGAGTACCTTTTCAAGCAGCTTTGGGGTTTCCGTATCTTGGATTACTTCACGCTGGATTATCGACTCCATTAAGTTAATATCTGGGAACTTCCAGTGATTAACCCTCTCAACGTCCTTCACAGCCTGAGGGACTTCCACTCTCTCAACTTTGTCTTTCATCACCTGTTCAACGAGTTGAGCTACCTGCCCTGCATAGGGAGCTTTTAACGTCTCTTCCATCTTCGCCTGATCATTGATTAAGTCGGTAGCCATCGGTAGTTCAGAACTAGGTTCTGAACACGCAGCAATTTGGGTTTGAGGCATTTTTTCTAGCTCATCAACCGTAAGACGTACATCCTTCAAGCACTCCTCCTCATCCGGATTTTCATGGCTCAAAGTTACTGGTTCTTGAGTTTCTTGAGCCACAGATTCTCGATCCACGGTCTTTAATTCCAGAGTCTCTTGACCGAGAATTTCCAGATCTAGTATATGCTCATCTGTTTTATATCGAGAGAGGAATTCTTCTTGTTCCCTTTGAGACTTAAACACCGTCGAAAACCCTGATTGTTTTGCAAGAGGTTCGTTGGCTAATCCCGGAGCAGAAAAGCTTGCCTGCTGGAAGGTTGATCGTTCAATTCGTTCCTCTTGGTCAACTTCCTCCATATAATCATGCAGCCCTTTTAAACTTTTCAGCTTAGAGGGGGTCTTCGGAAAAAGCGACTCACCTGTCCCAAAATACGAGGGGAAATCCTTGCCAAATATCTCCATCTCCTCAACTCTCTGGGGATTTAGGTCTTTCATTTCTACCCATTCAGGTGAAGAAAAATATTGATTAAACCCTTTCATGCTTACTAGTTTCCCCGCAGGTAGAGAAATGCCCTTGTCCTGGGCTTGATTAGACTTTTGATCCATACTCTCAATCATTTTGCGTTTAGGCACTCTTGATTTTTCTGCCGATGATACACCTGATCGTTTAGACCTCACAGACGTTAAACTCTCCGCATAAATCCAGAGCAAGATTGCAGATACAAAACAAATCATGGGGCCTGCCCAGGTAAAACTTCCCAACGTTACCTCAAATAGAAAATATACATGTTTTCCGATCACTAAACCAAAAGTCCCCAGCAAGCCAAGTATCGAAATCGTCAATAAAATGATACTCATTAATTTAAGCCAAAAAGCATTTGACCGTTTCTTCCTTTTCGACACACTAATCCACCTCCAAGCTTCCCTACTCATTATGGTAGATGAGCTATAAGAATGTCAAAAGATTTTTTCTTACAAAAATCCCCTAACCAGTTACGGTTTAGGGGATCAAAATCAATATCCTACGAGGACACCCTCACGATTAGGTAAAGGTTGAAATATTTCTTGAGAAATTTCTCCGTCAGCATTCAAAAAGACATGACCGGTATAGATAAAGTCTCCTTTGGCCCAATAGCGTAAGTCTAAAAATTCAACCTTGCATTCTTGGTCACCAGAGTGATGAATTACATGATAATAAGGTGTAAATTGACTAAATATTTCCGCTAGATTTCCTTCAAGCGCATTGGAAAGTGATGGGTTTTCTCCATCGAACTTGGGGAGAACTCGACAAATTGCAGGAATTTTATTGCGGATAATGCCAAAACTCACATTGTCCCCTTGAAAGAGAATAAAGTTCCAAGTAAAAGGATGATACATCGCGGGAAGCACTTTAACCTGATTCCGATCCTTTAGATCATATTTCTCCATTATACGGTCGCGAGTCTTCAGTCTGCCTAAGTGACGATAGCCCAGATAGATCCCGCTTAATAGCAAGGCAGCAGATGAGGAGAGTGTCGCATAGTCTGGGAGTTTTAGAGAAATAAATAAGGAGACCAACAAAGAACTTAAGACGACGGGATCCGTCAACATAATCATATCGGCCGTAATTTTCTTGCGTGAAAAAGGCCATAAGAGTTCTGCTCCATAAGAATTCAATAAATCCATGATGCCATGAGACAATGTCCCAAGCAGTGTCCAAAAGAAAACAGTCGTCCATGAAGTTGTTGGAAAAACAAGATACAGAATTGTGCTCAGACCTACCGCCATAGCACTTAAAGCAATCAAAGAATGACTAGCTCCCCTGTGTTTTAATAAATAATTCAAACGACCTTTTACATGAGTAATAATGTCTAAGTCAGGCAGCATGGCTCCTAAGGTGCAGCCTAAAATTATGGGATCATTCAGTTGGATCGTGTGCCCCGAAAGGGTACTCAATGCAATTCCTATTAAGCCATGTGTTATCGGATCCACGTTTGCCCTCCTCATATTAAGTTGCACTCTTTAAAGTCGTCTATAACAGTCTTTAACAAACAAATCCCATTATATCACGTGAACGGGAGTAATAAAAAAATATTTTATTTCCTATAGTACCATTTTTTGCAAAGAATATATTTATAAGTTATGAACTTAAATAAGACCAAAAACCAGTAAATGACAGTAGGTTTTTGGTCTTATTAATCAAGGGTTAACCCTTACTAGAATGTGCTGCTACTTTGATCGAATTATTAACATCGCGGATTTCAGGGATATGTTGAATTAGTTTTCCTGCCTTTTCCCGATCTTCTTCAGAGTATACTTCTCCAGTCAGAAAAGCAATTCCGTCTTTGACAAAAGCGCGAATTTGTCCGGAGTTTAAGCGATGTTGACCGAGCTTGGAAACTAACTGTTCAGTTAACCACAAATCATCCCCTTGAGAACGGTGACGAGTAAATATTTCGCTGACCACTGCTTTTACTCCGGGTACTTGATAAGCCGTTTCTACAGCCCATTCCATCTCTTCTTGAGTATCCACAAGTCCGCTTAGCGTAATTAGCCCCATTCGAGCTTCTGTCCTAATCTCATGAGCATTGACCCAAGGAGAAGCAACCAAAGCATTTTCGACACGATTGACTAACGTTGCATCGTCCACAGCCTTTTCTAAAAATTGAATCTCACTGCGTACTTCTTTAACACCCCGCACTTGGGAGGCTAAACGTTTCGCTAATCTCTCCGTACTTTGGGTCTCCACATGCCCTAGCAAAGTGGCAATTCCTCGACTTACACGACAACCTAACTTAGTAACATCCATATAGTTAGATCCTTGGAATCGTTGATTGATGCCCTTTTCAATGTCTTTGTCCTTGATAGTTCCGTCATCGGCTACTGTTAGCGAATTATCTAATTCTCTAACTCCATCAATTCGACCGATTCGACTTCCGAAAAAATCCTTTTCTACCAGACTATCAACCGTCCCCCAAATTATTGCCCGATCTCCTGTTACCTTAACGTGAAGTCCTTGGCCACTTTCCCCAAAATGTGTATGAATTAGGTTTTTGATATCCCGAAGGACGTCTATTTCGGCTCGTGAGTTATGCATAATTCTCCCTCCACATGAAAACAGTTTACTCTTTCACTTAGAGGGTATTTTATCCCAAGTCATAATCTTTTACTCCAACACCCTTATGATTGTCAAGATTTGCATGCTATAAGATTTGCAGCAAGTTTTTCTAACCGATGGAGCTGATCTCTTAACCCTAATACAATTAATAGATCTCCAGGCAATATTTCTTCGCTGGCACCAGGATTACTAATCACCTGATTGTCTCGTAAAATCGCAAGAACCATGGCACCTGTTTGCTGTTTAATTCCGCTCGTTAATAATGTCTCGCCAACTAAGCATGAGCCTTGATCAATTTTCAGCTCCACCATTTCCATTTCAATGTTATGATCATGAATCACGGTCTCCAGATATTCCACACTTATAGGTTTTAGGATCGACATCGCCATTCTCCACCCTCCTAGAGTTGCTGGAGAAATCACTTTATCTGCACCTGCCCGCAATAACTTCTTTTCAGACTCCGGCTGATCCATCCGAGCTACCACATGAATATTGGGATTTAGCCCTTTCGCAGTTAAGGTGACAAAGACATTTAAAGAATCCTCGGGGAGAGCTGAGATCAGTCCCTTAGCCGTATTAATGGAGGCCTTAATCAAGGTTTCATCATGGGTAGCATCACTGTTAATGACTAAAAAACCTTCTTCAATGAGCTGTCTAGCAAGATCTTCCCGTTGTTCTATTACAACGCATTGTGCCCCCTCTTTACGAAGGCGATATACGACTTGTCTGCCTACACGTCCTGCACCACAGACAATGATATGATCCTGTAGTTGTTCAATCTTCTTATTCATCTTTCTTCTCCAATACACCCCGGCTAATTGACCTTCAACCAGAAAGGCCATCAGAAGTCCGGCAAAATAGAGCATAACACTGACTCCGCTTAGCATCAGAAAAATTAAGAAGACATGCCCAGCCTCAGTTTGAGGTTCAATATCTCCGTAGCCTACTGTCGTGACCGTCTGAACTGTGAGATAAATAGCTCTAGATAAACTGAGGTGTTCCGTTAATATAAGCCCAACTACCCCCACAATCAGGATGATAAATACGGCAATAAATGCGAGCCAAACTCTCCTACCCAAGGACTCGCTCCTTTCTGTCTACCGGAACGTTAGTGAAAATATATTTATAGTGTTAAGTAAGATCGTAGCTTAAGAACACTGTCATAGGGCACATCCATTTGCCCTAGCTTTACATACCCTGAAGGTCCATGATAGTCGCTACCACCAGTCGCTATGATGGCAAATTTATCGGCCACTTCGGCATAGTATTGAATAAGTGCTGCTTGTCTTTCCCAGTAACCATAGTACACTTCTAGCCCAATAGGCCGATAGGCTAAGAGAGAGAACACCATCTGGGGATCCCAGAGCAGTCCTGGATGGGCCACTACAGGAAGTCCTCCGCAAGAAAAAATAAGATCAACGGCATCCTCAAATCTGTGGTTTAAATACGGTAAATGGGCTACCCCCCCTGGACGAAAATGAGCTGCTATTTCTCGCCAATTTTTCTGACTGCCACCCGTTTCCTGATGATAAATAGCCCTCATGATATGTCCCTTAGTAACAGCGCCTTTTGCTCCGACTTCCTTTTCAACATCTTGCCATTCCAAAGAAATTCCACCACTTTTTAAACTTTCCACCATATCATAGGCTAAAGCAGTCCGTTGTGCCCGAATTTCTTGCAGACGATCTTGCAGAACTGGATGATTTATAGTCTTAAAATACCCAAGCAAATGGACTTCATGACCTTGATAGCTGGTTAACAATTCCACACCAGGGATAATCTTAATATTTAGTTCTTTGGCAAGACTTTCAGCCTTGTAGATTGCTTGGGTACTTTCATGGTCCGTAATAGCTAAGGTTTGAACATTGTTGGCCTGCGCAAGATTCATGACCTCTTCTATCGAAAGCAAGCCGTCAGATTCATAGGTATGAATGTGTAAATCGGACCTCAAGAACACCCCTCCCTCAATTGCATTTTCACTTCCAATCCTACATCAAGAGGTCAAAAAGACAATACTTAACTATAGTATGCCTATTCTTGTTCTTCTTCAAAAATCCTGCCTGCCTGTTCTGAATCTAATTCAAAAATCTTGTAATTTATTTTTAGATATTGACACTTTTCTGTTTCTGCGATATAATTTACTTCGTTGCAAAAAATATAGGGGATTAGTTTAATGGTAGAACAACGGTCTCCAAAACCGTCAGTGGGAGTTCGACTCTCTCATCCCCTGCCAATCGCACCAAGGCTTTAAGCCTTTTTCTTTTTGCTCTTCAGAGTTTGAATATATTTAATTTTATAGGACATATTGGAAAAGATCAAACACCCCAACTAACCGTGGTGCCTTGATCTTTTATTAATTTCATGGCTTACTTAAATTATCAAACCTATCTTTCGAATGGAGGAAAACGATGCAAACTGAATTTATTGAAATCCTAGGTGCTAGAGAAAATAATCTTAAAAATGTCAGTCTCAAAATCCCCAAAAGAAAGCTAACGATTTTTACTGGAGTTTCGGGTTCAGGAAAATCATCGATTGTTTTTGAAACGATAGCTCAAGAAGCAGGTAGAGAGTTAAATGAAACCTTCAGTAATTTTGTGCGAACCTTTCTGCCGAAGTATGGGCGGCCAGACGTTGATTCGATTTCTAACTTATCAACAGCCATTGTCGTTGACCAAAAAAGGCTGGGGGGGAATTCACGCTCTACACTGGGTACGATTACGGACATTAACTCATTATTGCGATTGCTTTTTTCCAGATTGGGTGAGCCAAATATTGGCCTATCCTTTAACTTCTCCTTCAATGACGTACATGGTATGTGTCCAACCTGTGAAGGCATCGGACGAATCATGACCTTGGATATAGAAAAGGCTTTAAATATGGAAAAATCACTAAACGATGGCGCAATTTTACTTCCGGGGTTCGGTGTAGGCACGTGGCAATGGAAAATGTATGCCAATCACGGCTTCTTCGACAATGACAAGAAGATAAAGGACTATACAAAAGAAGAGTATGATAAATTGGTTTACGCCAAACCCGAAAAGGTTTTGATTAACATTATGGATGGTGAAATGAATTCCACATATGAGGGACTTACAGAAAGGTTCACTCGCCAAAACATCAAAACAGATCGGGAAAAGTCCCAAGCTAATCAGAAAAAGATTGAAGCCTTTACTTCCATTCAAAAATGTGGTGATTGCAATGGAAAAAGGTATAACGAAACGGCTCTTTCCTCGAGAATACTGGGCTATAACATTTATGATCTGACATCGATGCAGATTGATGAATTGATCGAGGTACTTAAAAAAATTGATGCTAAAGCCTTTGCTCCAATTGTGCAAAGCATCCTTGAACGGCTGGAGAACTTAATTAATATCGGACTGGATTATTTGAGCCTTACCAGAGAATCCTCCACATTGTCGGGCGGAGAATCGCAGCGAGTCAAGATGGTGAAACATTTGTCCAGCAGTTTAACGGACGTTATGTATATTTTCGATGAACCAAGCATTGGGCTTCATTCAAGAGATGTTCATAGGCTAAACGAATTGCTCCTAAAAATCAGAGATAAGGGAAATACAGTCATCGTTGTTGAACATGACCCCGATGTTATAAAAATAGCCGACCATATTGTGGATGTAGGCCCCAAGGCAGGCTCACAGGGCGGAAATATTGTGTTTGAGGGTAGTTTTGACGATTTGAAACAGGCAGATACCTTGACCGGAAGGTTTCTAGGAAAAAAGCTCGATCTTAACGAGCACCCAAGGATAAGCAATGAATTTTACGAAACAAAGAAAAGCAGTATTCACAATCTAAAGAATGTGAGCCTGCAAATACCTAAAGGTTTGTTTACGGTCATCACGGGCGTCGCTGGGTCGGGTAAGAGTACCCTTGTCAATGAGGTTTTTATCAAAGAGTATACTGAAGCAGTTGTGATTGACCAAAGCGCGGTAAGTGCTAACATTCGATCTAATTCAGCCACCTATACAGGAATAATGGATTTGATTCGCTAGATATTTGCCGATGAAAATAAGGTGAGTGCCGGGCTTTTCAGCTATAACTCCGAGGGTGGTTGCCCGAATTGCGGCGGAACGGGATTCATCGAAACAGACCTCTCATTTATGAATGCCACGAAAACTGTTTGCGAAGATTGTGCGGGAAAGCGATATAAAAAGGAAACACTGTTGTTGTAATTGAGCATAATCTCGATATAATCAGGAGAGCCGACTGGATCATCGACATGGGACCGGACGGTGGAAACCGAGGTGGCGAGATTCTTTATAGTGGTAATCTGATGGGGTTGAAGGAATGCAAAAGGTCTATAACTGGAATATACATTTAATTCGACATCTTTAGTAATGTGGCTAAATTTCGTGCTTAAGTCCTATACAAATATGACTAACGACATATGCTCAGATTAGCTTTTCTCTTATAAACTGTAGGAAAACTCAAAAGGAGCTTGACAAGCTATGTATGGAAGAGCACACAAACTAGATACTATTCAAACTGCACAAATGATGTGCGAAAATGAAGATTCTCCTGCTGTGATTAGTGATTGCATCACTCGAAAAATGACACCCGAGGATTGGCAGAAATATGGACCCTTGAATACAAGAGAGAATAAGGAAATCAAAAAATCTTCAACTCGACAATAATCAAAGACAGCTGGTTATCTTATCAAGAGTAACCAGCTGTCTTTTTATTAATCCATTTAACATTCTACTAACGTGTGTCTCGATTCAACTTTAGCGTCAGTTTATTATCGACCAACTCGGAGTCAAGATCTAAGAATGGTTTGGCATCCACTGGTTATCCCATTATTATCTAAGGCTACGGAAGCATGAGTTTTATGCGATCAGTTGATTAACTTCACTCGCTCTAGGATCATAGTCAGTGGGAGCAATAACCGATTGTGTTAAACCGATATTCATGTCAATCTTATGTACCTTCTCAATAATAGCTACTAGATTTTTTTAAAAATAATACAAATATGGCCCACGCTCTTTCATTACTTAAAGAATAACATTGGCAGGGTTTAACATAATAGGTGAAGAATTTAGTTAATAAGCCCTGATATTTTCCTATTCTGAAAACGGCTGGAGAGGTGATACCATGAAAGTTTATGTTTCCGTCAAGCAGGCAGGTAAACGTAAAGAATATATTACTAAAAAGGAGTTGGTTTTGGCAGGTACTCCATCAAGCTTAAGAGAGCTTCTGACTGAGATTGTGCAGATAAATGTTGCTGAATACAATAAGAAAGCTGTAGAACCTTGGATCATGAAATATCTTTCTGCGGAAGAGACAGAGAATCAGATTAAAACCGGCAAGGTTGGCTTTGGCGAGCGTAAGAGCGACAAACAGGCTGATGTGCAAAAAGCAATTGAAACGGTAATTCTGGCCTTTGAAGACGGTATTTACCGAATATTTAATGGAGACAACGAGATGCCATCTCTTGATGAAACGATTTCCTTACAAGAAGAAGATGTATTGACCTTTATCCGGTTTACAATGCTTGCCGGCAGAATGTGGTAAGGGGATAGAGAAATGTATTATAGAACAAACAGTGAAGCCAAACAAAAGTATCTTCGCAAGATCGAAGTAAAATCCTTCTTATTTTTCGGTAGAAATAACGATATCCTAAAGGCTGTTCTAGCAAGCTTTAAAACCAATGAAAGTTACTATTATGAATCAATTAACAATAAAAATGAACTTTATTCTACCTTATGGACAGAAAAAACGGAGCGAATGACCAGTATTTTTTCTGGATCCGAGGCCAACGTTTTAGTTGCACTTTTGGGTAAGGAATGGGCCAACAAATTCAAAAAGATCTGGGACAGAAGCCCTGATTACATCTATTCATCAGGATATGAACGGCGTTCCTTTCGGTCAAAATCATTCGATGTGTTGTATCTGCCTTCCGCTGTAACAAACCTCGATGCCATGATTCAATTGGTCGCCAATGACTTTACCTACGAGAAATACTTTTCTGTCCAAAAGGACAATTTTTTTACCCACAATCCGGTTATTTCAAGTTTACTGGCTCTTGAAATTGATGAGGGTAATGAACAGGTGCTTCACTGGATTCATGAGCTTTTTAATGGCGATAATAATGCAGGGCTTATGACACACGAAATCATCAAAGGACTCCTGATGAGCCACAGTAGCCAAGCGCACAAGTGGGTAGGCGACCTCCTCCTTGCTGCCAAGCTACAGGAAGGGCTGCGCCAGACTATTGTTGAATGTATGGACGAAGGCTCAAAGGAAGGCTTCCTCTATCTCTCGAAGGTAATACTGGATCATGATCTTGTCAGATTTTCTTCAGTAGTTCGAGCCCTTGATGTCTGGACGGGACTCGGCATCTCAGCCCAGAAACCTGCGGTGATTAAAAAATGTCTAGGAACTGGGTATCGATGCCTAACTGAAGATGCTTATGCGAAGGAATGTTTGGCAAGCAACGATGCCCTGCTCATCTATATAGGACTCTGGTCGATGGCCTTCGACGATGTAATGTCAACCGAGAACCCGTTAAAACACCTGATGTCTGCGCCTGACAAGTATAAACGAATAGTAGCCCTCGGTTTCCTGAGTCAGACCAGTGTTCCGCACTTTCAGCACATACTCGCTGCCCCGCTCCTGGCTGATCCCGATGATGAGGTCAAATGCTGGGTCTTAGGCAATCTATTCTCCGATGCAGAGCGTAATTCCATTAGGCCGATAAACTGGGGTGGACTCATCAAGTACAAGGAAATCGAGGGTGCAGGTAGCCCGGAGGAATTGTTTTCTAAGCTAAAAAACATGCTGGACCATCTACCGCGCAAAGAACTGGTCTTCAAAGAGAGCCTTTTTCCATGGTGTCAGGCAAGTGTTTCGTATGATCAGCTTATTGTCAAGATGTTGCTAACCTTTGCTGGTAATCAGACGGATAGTATGGTTGATCTAATGTTGGACTACAGGGATAAAATGAGCGCCGAAACCCGGAGTGTGTTCATTGATGTCTTTTTGAATAAACCCCAGACCAATAAGCAAAAAATAGCAATTCTGGAATTGATGGGTGACAAAAGTTCATCTGTGCGCTCTGACGCCCTGAGAGTCGTGGAAGGACTTCCCCTTAGCCAAGATGACTACCGAATAATTGAAGACCTATTGCAATATAAATCAGGCGATCTGAGAAAAAATGCAATTTCCATGTTACTGCGCCAATCACCTCAAGCTTTATTAGGAAGTATCCAACACTTGTTTGAGGAAAAAAATGAGAATAAACACCTCGCGGCTCTGGATATGATTGCGGCAGTTGAAAACGACGCCAATTATATGAAAATATTACCGCAGTGCCAACAGATGGCCAAATTGCTTGCCGGGTCTTCGCAAAAAATAAAGATCTTGGCGGAAAAAATCACTGACAGCGCTCGACCGGTTTATTCAGCTGCCAACGGTTTTGGACTTTATGAGCCCAAGCAGGAAATTTCCCTGCCGGAAATTGCTGGTCCTAAAGGCTTTTCAGCCAAAGATATCCTGTCTTCAAACTTTTTCGAGATCAAAATGATCCTGCAAGCCTTAAGCGACCTGATTGATCAACACAAAGCGTATGAATATGAGGTTGAAGACTGGAACGGATCTTTTTCTAAAGTGGTGCTGGGTGGAGAATATAATATTAGATGTATAAAAAACCGTGTTGATAGGGCTCTAAACTTAGACAATTATCCGCTGCCAGAGGTGTGGCGGGGGGCAGCCTTAGACTATAGTCTTACAACTCCAAAGTTACTGGAACTATTATTTTATTATAATATAAACCAATTCTCTTCCTCCTCCGAGAATCAAGAGTGGTATGATACCCTGGTCGCGAATTTGTTCCCCCTGAAACATAAAGAATTAAAGGGAACTCTGAAAAAACCACCCTATTCATCCCATATTCATACTATTCTTTCTGCTTTATTGAATGATTGCGCCCCAGAGGAGGTATTTCCTCTCTGTCGTGATATGTCAGGGTATATTTATCAAAAGACGCCTGTCCGGCGTTTTGCTGAAGAGTATGAACAAAAGGATAATCAAATTTTCTATTATAGAAGCCATAAATCCTGCCTAGTTGATGCCGAAGAGATTTCCTACTGGCATCGCAAGATCAGCGACAGTATTTATAATGAGCAAAGCTTTACTGAAGGCTTTCAAATCAGATATGCGTATTATAAAGCTTCAGGGTATAAATCCCATGCTTCTCTCCAACTGGCCGATTTTGAAAAGGCCTTCACCCTAGGACTGGTGGATGAAAATGAATTGTTTACGGAACTCTGCGGTAGACCTTTAAGTGCCAAAAATTTAGCCAAACTGACGGATACTAAACGTCACGGCAACAAAGACCTTGCCTCCTGTCTTAAGCTCTATCAAGTAGGCCATAAGGTTGTTGACCGGATCGTCGGTATTGAATTGAAGCGGGGGGATATGACTACTGAGGTCAGCCATCTGGCCGCCAAGATACATCGTTGCTCAGGGACCAGGTTCTTTGTAGACATCCTAGTCGGAGCGGAAAAGGACACCTTTGTGCGCGGGTATAACTTTGTCGGGGATGACAGCACCAAAAAGCAGATTTTTAGCCACTTGCTGAAATGTTGTTATCCGGCTGAGGGTGAGGATGAGAACACTCTGCGTGAGTTATTAATGGGAATTAAGATTACAGACAAACAACTGATTGATGCGACCATGTATGCACCACAATGGCTGGATATTGTCAAACAATATTTGGACTGGCCGGGACTCAAATCCGCCTGCTGGTATTTTCACGCTCATGTCAACGAAACCTTCACCCCTGAAAAAGAAACCATTGTCGCCCGTTTCTCGCCGGTTTCCCCCCAGGATTTTAAAGATGGGGCCTTTGATATCGCCTGGTTTAACGAGGCCTATTCAACGCTGGGCGAAAAACGTTTTCAAATTGTCTACGACAGTGCCAAATATATTGCCGGAGGAGGTCTGCATAAACGCGCACAGCTCTTTGCCGATGCAGTGTTTGGTAAGATTAGTCTCGAACACGCTAAAACCATCATCCGAGAAAAACGCAACAAGGATTACGTCCTGTGTTACGGACTAATTCCACTCGGTAAGGATAAAATGGATACCCTGACCAGATATGAATTTTTGCATGGCTTCCTGAAAGAGAGCAAACAGTTCGGAGCCCAGCGACGGGAAAGTGAAGGCAAAGCAGTCTCCATTGCCCTAGAGAATTTGGCACGCAATGCTGGCTTCCAGGATGTTACCCGATTCACGTGGTCGATGGAAACCGAAAAAATCAACTCCATTGCCCAATATCTGCAACCCACACCTGTCGGAGATATGGAGCTTATGATCAGTATTGATGAACTTGGCCGGGCAGCGGTTGTTGTTAAAAAGAACGGTAAAGTGCTAAAGGATATTCCAGCCAAACTAAAGGCCAACGACTATATCAAGGAAGTAATAGCCGCTCAAAAATCCCTCAAGGCTCAGCACGCCCGAGCCCGTATGTCACTGGAGAAGGCAATGGAATCTGGGGATGAGTTTACCGCCGACGAACTGCAAAATCTCACCCAAAATCCTGTCATCTATCCGCTTTTGCAAAACCTCGTTTTCAAGAGTAGGGATAAACTGGGCTATTTCAGGGAGCAAGCGCTTATGGATACCGAGAACCGCAGATGGGAGATGCAGCTGGAGGATAAATACATTATTGCGCATCCGGTACACCTCTATGCCAGCGGGGAATGGCCCGCCTACCAGAAGGATATCTATGACGGCCAGATTATTCAGCCGTTTAAGCAGGTGTTCCGGGAACTATACAGGCCAAATAGCGACGAACTCGAGGCCCGTACCCTATCACGCAGGTACGACGGGCATCAGGTTCAGCCGAAAAAGACGGCTGCGCTCCTGAAGAGCAGGGGCTGGACGGCTAGCTATGGTGAAGGCTTGCAAAAGGTGTATTACAAAGAAAACATCATCGCGCAAATCTATGCCATGGCCGACTGGTTCTCACCAGCTGATGTTGAGGCACCGACAATTGAAGGAATTGATTTCCGGGACAGAAAAACCGGCCAACCCGTACCGTTTACTGATTTTTCCGAAGTAATATTTTCCGAGATCATGCGCGATGTTGATTTAGTCGTCAGCGTGGCTCATGTCGGAGGGGTTGATCCGGAAGCGAGCTTATCAACGATCGAAATGCGTACCGTCATAATTGTAGAAATGCTACGATTGCTTAAACTGACCAATGTGGAAATGAAAGGCTCGCATGCCTTTATTAAGGGTACGCTTGGCGACTATACCGTTCACCTCGGCAGCGGTGTTGTGCACAAAATGGCCAGCGGATCAGTGCATATCCTACCGGTACACTCGCAACACAGAGGCCGGATCTTTCTTCCCTTTATCGATGATGATCCAAAAACAGCCGAAATAGTAGCCAAGATTATTTTCCTGGCCGAGGACAGTAAAATAAAAGATCCCAATATTCTGGTTCAAATAGTAGACTGAGAACTAACTAACAATACTTTCCGCTAACAGAAAGTTAATTGTCTGCCTTCATATATATACCAGCTTCAACGGCAGCATCCAATTTATTCCCGGTAGCATCTAGAACACTGTAGTCTAAAATCCAAGTATCTTCCTTATTTCCTCTAATGAAAGATTGCAAATATAAGCTATAGTTATTAACTTGTAATTTTCTGTTAATATCCATGTTATGATTGACCCCATCGATAGGAATTATCTCATCCATTTGGTAATAGCCGTAAATATCGGTTAGTTTTAACCTGTACGATATTTGTCTGTGCTCTGTCAAAAATTCAGATTTGAAAATAGCCAATGTAGTTAAACAATAAAAAATCCCCTCACGAGGAGGGGGAGTAGAAGGAGGTGTAAAAAATGAAAAAATCAGCTTTATGTTAACCGCTAAAGCAGCGAGTAATCATCTGTTGTTCTTATCTTAGAATATATTTGTTACCGTTCTATGACCGTTGTATGGAGAAAATGTGAAGGCTAATAATGGAAAATAAAAAATCAAAAGGCCCCACCGTTTCCGAGAGAGCCAATAAGTAGGACGAGCATTTACTAGGAATATTATGACCAAGATCCGGATTTTTTGTGAGATGGGATAAGTCAAAGCTGTCTCTTGGGCGCAGCTAAGATATCAGGCTGCCTGTCAAGAAACTTTGCTTTTTTTTCAATTGCATTAATCAAAGACAGCTGGTTATCTTATCAAGAGTAACCAGCTGTCTTTGATTAATCCATTTTACATTCTACTAAGTTCGTGTCTCGATTCAACATTAGCGTCAGTTTAGTTTCTACCAACTCAGTTTCTAGATCTAAGATCGGTTTGGCATCCACTGGTTTACCCCCAAGATTATCTAAGGCTACAGAAAGCATGAGTTTTATGCGATTTAATTGATTAACTTCACTCGCTCCTGGATCATAGTCAATGGGAGCAATATTTGCTAAGGGATAAGACCGTCTAATTTCACGAATCATCCCTTTCCCTGTAATGTGATTGGGCAAGCAGGCAAATGGTTGCAGACAGACGATATTGTTAACCCCGCTTCGTATTAACTCGACCATCTCACCGGTGAGGAACCAACCTTCTCCCGACTGATTCGCAAGCGAGAGGTGTTTTTCCGCTAACTTGGCGATCTCACTGATGGATTTTGGAGCTTCAAAGCGCTTGCTGGCTTGCAAAGCCCTCTTCATCTCTTTACGAAGGGATTCTATTCTGTTGATCGAAATCATCCCAGACACCATTTCCCAAAAACTGCCCGAAAGTTGCTTATATTTAATACCATGATCAAAGGCACCATATAAAAGAAAATCCGTGAGATCCGGAACGACTGCCTCAGCCCCTTCTGCCTCCAACAATTCCACAATATTATTATTGGCAGTAGGATGGAACTTGACGAGAATTTCCCCGACAACCCCTACTTTTGGTTTGAGAAGCTCCTCATAGATCTCTAAATTATCAAAATCCTTGACTATTTGACGAATGTTCTCAGTGTAATCTTTGTTATCGCCACTTTTCAGGGATTCTTGGCACCGCTTAACCCAAGATTCATACAAGATATTAGCGGAGCCTGGAAACTTCTCATAGGGTCGAACTCGATAAAGAACTCGCATTAAGAGATCTCCATAAATAAGACCCCTCACGATTTGGTTAAACATAGCCAAGGTAAACTTAAAACCTGGATTGCTTTCAAGATTTGAGGAATTACCCGTATTTAAAGCAATGACTGGGACCTGTTCTAGATTTGCATCTTTTAAAGCTTTGCGAATAAAGGCGATATAGTTCGTTGCCCGGCAGCCACCACCTGTTTGGGTGATAATGACCGAAGTGTTGTTCACATCATAGTTACCAGATCTCAAGGCTTTCATTAATTGACCGACAACGATAATCGCCGGATAACAAGCATCGTTATGCACATACTTTAAGCCTTCATCAATGGCGGATTTATCCACAGAGGGTAAGAACTCAATCGTATAGCCCGCCCCTTCAAAGGCCGTCTTAAAGAACTGAAAATG
The DNA here is from genome assembly GCF_000802135.1 of Desulfosporosinus sp. BICA1-9. Lineage (NCBI taxonomy): Bacteria > Bacillati > Bacillota > Clostridia > Eubacteriales > Desulfitobacteriaceae > Desulfosporosinus > Desulfosporosinus sp. BICA1-9. Next base: position 24,183 of record NZ_JUEE01000081.1, on the reverse strand, counting down.
AATGGGTGACATCTGCGGAGCCAAAATCGTATGGGTCTGCTTCATCTCTTTGGTAAACAGAGCCCTAGGGGGTAGATCATAGAGTTTGTGTGGGGTGAAATTCCGCTTGTCACGTTCGTTAATAGCCGCGATCAAAGAACGCAAGCGTATTCTCGCAGCTCCCAAATTATTAATCTCATCGATTTTCAAAACGGTATAGATCTTCCCATATGTTTCCAGAATCTCTTTTATTTGATCAGTGGTCACAGCATCAAGACCACATCCGAAGGAATTCAACTGGATCAAATCCAGATTTGTCTGTTTCGCAACATAGCTGGCTGCAGAATACTCCCTAGAATGGTAAACCCATTGATCGACTACACGCAAAGGCCTATCAACCTTGCCAAGATGGTGAATCGAGTCTTCAGATAAGATGGCAAACCCATAGGAGCCAATCATTTCCGGTATACCGTGATTAATTTCAGGGTCAATATGATAGGGTCTACCCGCCAGTACAATTCCCTTGATTTTATTTTCTTGGATATAATTAAGGGTTTCTTCACCTTTTCTTCTGACATCTTCCTGATATCTATCTTGTTCGGTATAAGCCTTCTTCATGGCTCGAGCAAGCTCATGCTTGGCTATGCCCTCAGGTTTTAATTCTTCCGCCAAGCGTTTAACCATTCTGCTCGGCTTATCCAAGGGCAAGAATGGGTGATAAAAGGTAACACTAGGTTCTCTAAGAATATCCATGTTGGCATTAATGGTCTCCGGGTAAGAGGTGACGATTGGACAGTTATAATGGTTGTTCGCCTCTGGATCTTCTTTTCGAATATAGGGAATACAGGGATAGAATAGTTTTCTTATCCCTTTTTTAATTAAATCAGTGACATGTCCATGGACGAGTTTAGCGGGGTAACAGGCTGAATCTGAAGGGATAGTATCCATGCCTTGTTCATAAATTTGTTTTGAGGATCGACCAGAAATTAAGACTTGGTAACCGAGTTCTGTGAAAAAGGTAAACCAAAAAGGATAGTCTTCATAAATATTTAAAACTCTAGGAATTCCGATCGAACCTCTCCAGGCCTTTTCCTTAGTCAAGGGTTTATAGTCAAACACTCTATGGTACTTATATTCGTAAAGATTGGGTATATCGTTCTTAACGACCTCTTTGCCTGTACCCTTTTCACAGCGATTACCTGAGATATACTCACTTCCGCCAGAAAACTTTTTGATACTGACCAAACATTTATTCCCGCATAACCCACAGCGTTTCATGGACGTTTCGATCTTAAAATCGCTCAAATCATTTCCCTGTACGAGACTAGTTCTATGCCCAATCTCATAGCGGCTTTTGGCGATCAAAGCGGCGCCAAAAGCGCCCATGATGCCTGCAATATCAGGACGGACTACTTCCTGTTGAGTAATTCGTTCAAACGCTCTCAGCACTGCATCGTTGTGGAAAGTTCCACCTTGGACGACGATTTTCTGGCCTAGATTTTCAACATTTCTCAGGCGAATAACTTTATATAAAGCATTCTTGATCACTGAAATAGATATCCCTGCGGAAATATCACTAATCTCAGCGCCCTCTTTTTGGGCTTGTTTCACTCTGGAATTCATGAATACGGTGCAGCGGGTCCCAAGGTCGACGGGATGTCTTGAAGCTTGGCTCAAACTAGCAAATTCTTTGACATCCATATCCAGAGAATGGGCAAAGGTTTCCACAAAGGATCCACAACCTGAAGAACATGCTTCATTTAAAGTGATGGACTCGATGACCCCATCTCGGATCACTAGGCTTTTCATATCCTGTCCACCGATATCTAAAACAAAATCGACACCCGGTTGGAAGAAATTAGCGGCAGTGTAATGAGCAACGGTTTCGATTTCGCCAATGTCAACCTGAAGGGCAGCCTTGATAAGATGTTCGCCATAACCGGTAACGGCAGAGTTCACGATGGTTGTGCCCTGATTGAGTTTTCCATACAAGCTTTTTAAGGCCTCAATGGTCGACTCTAAGGGGTTACCCATATTACTACCATAATGTGAATACAATAAGCTTCCTACTTCATCGACGAGAGCAATTTTAGTGGTTGTCGAACCAGCATCTATCCCAAGATAGGCGTTCCCGTGATAATTTTCAAGCTCCACTCGGTTGACTTTATGCAAGGCATGCCGTTCCTTAAACTCACGATAGTCTTCATCATTGGCAAATAGAATCTCTAACTCTTCCTTCTCAGTGTTATTGATCTTATGAATCGCGGGTATTTTTTCATCTAAACTCTCACAGGTAAAAAGCGCTTTATCTTGTGAAGACAAGGCTGCACCAATGGCCACAAAAAATTGGGAATCCTCCGGAAAAATTACATTTTCATCCTTTAAGTTCAGAGTTTTAATAAAGCGCTGTCTCAGCTCGGACATAAAATGGAGCGGACCGCCCAAAAACGCTACTTGACCAGTAATAGGTCGTCCTTGAGCCAGACCGCTAATCGTTTGATTGACAACTGCTTGTAAGACCGAGACTGCAATATCCTCTTTGGCGGCTCCTTCATTTAACAAAGGCTGCACATCGGTCTTGGCAAACACACCGCACCTTGAGGCAATCGGGTAGATGTTTTGTGAATTTTTGGCTAGTTCATTTAAGCCAGGAGCATCCGTCTGCAGCAAGGAGGCCATCTGATCAATAAAGGCCCCCGTACCACCGGCACAGGTTCCATTCATGCGTTGTTCGATGGATTCACCGAAATAGGTGATCTTAGCGTCTTCACCGCCAAGCTCTATGGCAGCATCCGTACTAGGAATCATAATCTTTATGGCCTTCGTACAGGCAATCACTTCTTGAATAAAAGGAACCTCCAAGTTTTGAGAAATATTATAGCCTCCAGATCCAGTAACCATTAAGGTCAATAAATGACCATGCAAACTAACTCTGGCATCATTAAGAATAGAAACTACTGTATTTCTAATATTGGAAAAATGCCTTAAATATTTCTTATAGACAATATTTTTTTCATTATCTAAGACTACAATTTTAACGGTTGTTGAACCAACATCCAATCCAATATTTCGAACTCTAATCATTTTTTTCCTCCACAGATGCATAGCATTTGATAAAGCTTTAATAACAAGTCGTTATTTGTCAGAGCTTATTCCTTTTGCGAAAATTTTAACATAACTTAAAACACTCATCTGAATATCTGTTTCAAAGGTAAGTTTTTTCATAACTAAAGACGTTATAAATAGACCAAAATTTGTCCTTAAAAAACTAATAGCCAACATATCTGGATTCTCTTGGATGACCCCTCTATGCCGCATTTCTTCGAAATAATAGTTTAGGAGTTTTTTAAACTCATTCGGAAATCTGAATAGCTCAATATTATAGTCAGAGTTCAATTCTTCATTTTTTAAATACATCAGAATGATCTTACGATTTTTATATAATATGTGTTGATAGGCGGAACAGATTTTAATCAAGTCCTTTTCTAAATCCCATTCTAAGCCGTCAAATAAAGCCTTGTATTTTGGAAAGAACACAAATCTATCAAAGGTTTTTTCGAACAAATTATGCTTATTTTCGAAATGCCTAAAGAGTGTCATTTCACAGACGCCTGCCTCTTTAGCAATTTCCTTAGTCGTTACCGCTGAATAACCTTTTTGTGAAAAGAGAAGAATGGAAGCGTTTAATATTTTATCTTCTGTCTTAAGTGAGCACATACTTCTTCTCCCATCACATTGATCTCTTGATGTTAGTTCTTACTAACATAATAATTGTATCATTCTCTTGGAATAACTTCAATCAACTTTATGGGACTAATCCCATTAGTTGCTCTTACAGTATACGCCACAAGGGGCGAAACAATCTTATAATATTAAGATTGTTTCGCCCTTTTTTTAAATATTAGTTCTTATAGCTTTAAGGGTTGAGTTATCCCCTCAATGCTAATTGGCAATTTAAAATGGTTGTAACAAACTTGCAGAAAGAAGTTTAGTTACAACCATTTTCTCAATGGTTTTGTGCAGTTTTTAATTGACTTACTAAGGTGTCACTTAATTTACCGGGCACCTCTTCATACCTCAGGAAATTCATCGTAAAGGTGCCTCTTCCTTGAGTGATACTCCTTAAATCAATAGCATAACGCATCATTTCCGCCTGTGGAACATGGGCACGAATCACCTGAGATTTTTCTCCAACCGACATTCCTAATACTTTGCCGCGTTTTCCATTCAGGTCACCAATCACGTCTCCCATAAATTCTTCAGGTACACTCACTTCTACTTCCACGACAGGTTCGAGCAACGTGGGTTTTGCTTGCTCTACCCCTTTTCGGAAGGCCATGATCGCCGCAAGTTTGAAGGCCATCTCTGATGAATCAACAGCATGATAAGAACCGTCACAAAGTGTGACCTTGATATCTGTTACAGGATAGCCGACCATAGTTCCTTCTGCCATGGCCTCCCTGATCCCCTTTTCAACGGCTGGAATGTATTGTTTCGGTACGGACCCTCCAAAGATGGACTCAGCAAACTCAAAGGGAGTCCCTTCCAGAGGTTCTATGTTAATCCAGACATGTCCATATTGACCATGCCCACCGGTTTGCTTTTTATGTTTTCCTTCTACTTTGACAGCCTTACGAATTGTCTCACGATAGGGAACCCGCGGAACCTTCATGGACACTTCAACACCGAACTTTCGGGCTAGTTTTTCCTGCAGGATTTCAAGCTGCATCTCTCCCATACCCGTTAAGATCAACTCTTTTGTTTCCGTATTTTTATGAATTGTAATCGTTGGATCTTCCTCAATAATACGGGCTAAGGTAGATCCCAGCTTATCCTCATCCCCTTTAGTCTTGGGCTGGATCGCCACGGATAAAGTCGGAATTGGAAAATCAATCCCTTGTAGTTCGAGAATATTTTCCTTACCACATAGAGTATCCCCAGTCTTCACTTCCACTAATTTGGCAACAACTGCAATATCCCCAGCTGCAACTATAGAAATGGGTTCTTGGCTCTTACCCCTTAAATAAAAGGGTTGCCCTATCTTTTCTTCTGACCCACGAGTTGAATTCATGACTAGAGTTTCGGCCTTAAACTTCCCCCCATAAACCCGGAAAAATGACATTTTACCGACATAGGGGTCCGCGAGAGTTTTAAACACTAAGGCTGCTTTATCTTTAATAACTTCAGGAGCTGGGACGGATCGAGCTAACAAATTCAGCAGATTTGTAATCCCGATATTTCTCGTCGCAGAACCGCAGAGCACCGGAATCACAAGATTTTGCTTTAACGCTTTCCTCAGGGCAGTTTGAATATCTTCCTCATTGAGTGCTTCCCCTTCAAGGTATTTCATGAGGATTTCATCATCCGCTTCAGCGGTTGCTTCAATCAATTGCTCTCTCATTAGTTCAACTTCATCTTTATATTCTTCGGGAACCTCGCTAACTGAAAATTTACCGCTTCCATTGTCTTCATAGTCATACGCTTTATTCTCGACAATATCGATGATTCCTTTGAATTCTTCTTCTTGCCCAATGGGAAGTTGTAATGCTACAAACCTTTCATTTGGATACGCACCTTTGAGTTGGTCTAACACCTTGCCATAATTAGCATTTTTTCGATCCAGCTTATTGACAAAGATCGCTCTGGGTAACTTCTGTTCTTCCATAACATTCAGCGTAATTTCGGCTTGCACCTCAAGCCCTGCAACCCCACAAAGCACTAAAACTCCACACTCCACAACACGTAGAGAACTCTTAACTTCCCCAAAAAAGTCCGAATATCCAGGAGTATCAAGAACATTAACCTTGACCCCTTGCCACTCAATAGGAATAAGACTCATACTAATCGACACTTTGTGTTTAACTTCTTCTGGTAGATAATCTGAGACGGTGTTTCCTTCAGATATTTTGCCAATGCGATTCGTCACACCTGAATTGTAGAGAAATGTTTCCGTCAGGGAAGTCTTACCTGCTCCACCATGCCCAACTAGACAAACGTTGCGAAGATGTTGTGTGTCATAGGTTTTCAAGACGATTCCTCCTTGATATGTTATTTAAGAAAAAGGACGGTGCCTTTTTACTTGCAACAGATAACTGGAGTCACTATGTCTAGATATCCCTAATTAGTCTTACTTATGAATTTTACTCTTACTTATGAATTAATAAGGGTCAAGTATCTTGATAACAGCTAATTTATTTGTTCGTAAGTTCCCCAGACCTGTGTTTGATAATTGCGCATCATACATTTTCCCATTGCCCAGACATCTTGGACCTGCAAATCTTTATCGAGGACGACAAGATCAGCATCGTACCCAACACGAATTATCCCTTTATTTTGTAGTCGAAGTACATTAGCAACATTAGCGGTGATCGTACGCAAGGCGACTTCTAACGGGAGTCCAAAGTGTATTACAGACTCTCTAATATCACGCCAGAGAACCTCAACTGAACCGATTCCCATGCCAATCAGCTCACCTGTTTCGTTATATTGTGGCATACTTCCATTTCCATCTGAAGTTACTGTAATTCGATTGTTGAGGATTTGACGTTGATTCAACAATTGTAAGACGGAGGGGACACGTAGCTCTACCGGAAAATCGTCACAGCCTGCAGTCAGATCGATATGACCCCCGGCTAGAAGAAACTCAATCCCTTGTTCAAGCAAGGAATGAGTGCGGTTGATATGAGTCGGCATAAATTGAGTAATCGGAATCTCCGTTTCTTCAAGGATCTTCCAGATAAGATCTAAGCCTCGTTTCCCCTCTCCAAGATGAAGATGAATCACTCCAGCCTTTTTCCCGAGCATTCCTCCTACTCGGGCCTGCGCAGCTAAACGTTCAAGTTCACTTATTTGGGGCTGTCCGGAGCGATGATCGGAAATGGCTACTTCTCCTGCACCTATTACCTTTTGAATCAAAACAAGATCTTGCTCTAGCGTTGGCAGCAGGGTTTTCATCGGGACCTGATAGGCACCACTGTAGATATAGGTGCTTATTCCCTCATCTTGCAGAGCATTCGCCTTAACGAGTAATTCAGCCATGGAACGGGAGACAGAATCTGTTCCCAAGCAGCCCACGACCGTTGTCGTTCCTGCTCGAGTTAATTGGGAAAGTTTAAGTTCTGGAGTACGCGAGGCAGGACCGGCTTCGCCCCCTCCTCCGCAAATATGGACATGGGCATCTATAAAACCCGGTACCAGTGTTTTGCCTTGAAGATCGACTACTTCCCCTTCTACAAACTCAGGAAGACTTAGATCTCTATCGATGGCTGCAATACTCTTCCCGACAATTAAGATATCTGAATTTACTGTGTATTCAGGACAATAAAGTTTGGCATTCTTCAGAAGTTTCCACACCATGACACACCCTCTCCTTGAGGTATAATGCCCCACTTTTGGATCGATATCCCACAATAATTAATATTTCTCTGTCTTCGTTAAAAAATCCTTTATACCCAGGGGGTGATCTGAAAATTTCACTGCATTTCTTGTTTTCCACAAGCATAAGGTTAAAGTGCAAGTTCAACTATTGATTGTGGAGGGTCAAATGACGAAAAGAACCTTTGTCTATGGTGCGACAATCCTCATGGGAGCAAATTTGTTAAACCGCCTGCTAGGCTTTGCCTACCAATATTTAATCATGAATTATATTGGAGGTGAAGCTTATGGCCTCTTCAATATGGTTTTCCCAATTTATATGTTGGCTCTTGTTTTCACAACGGCTGGAATTCCACTAGCCATTGCTAAAATGGTCTCGGAAGAAATTTCCCTAGGACGTCCGCAACACGCTCAATCCATCTTTCGACTAGCTCTCTGGCTACTCAGTATTTCTGGTGCCGTCGTCTCCATCGTCCTCTATTTTCTTGCCCCGCACCTTTCCCAGCGAATTTTTCCTGACCCTAGGGTGATGAATGTTTTTCTTATTTGCACTCCGGCAATCTTTATCGTCTCAGTGTCCTCAGTTTTCCGTGGTTACTTCCAAGGCTTGCAGAACATGGTTCCTACGGCGATCAGCCAAATTTTCGAACAAATTATTAGAGTCATCGTCGGTTATACTGCAGCGCTTCGACTTCTTGATCACGGAGTAGAATGGGCTGCAACAGGGTTAGCCTTAGGGATGTTGGCCGGTGAAGTGATTGGATTGCTAGCAATCATCTTTCAGTATCAAAGGCGCAAACCTAAACCGACCGGCGAGAGCCAGGCACCCGGTTATTCAAAACGCCAAATCCTAAGGCGATTATGGCACTTAGCCTCCCCTGTAACCGTCGGAAGGCTTCTCTCAACAGGCTTATCTTCTTTAGATGCTATCCTTATCCCAATGCGCCTGCAAGCAGCAGGCTATGGGGCACGTGAAGCCATAACCTTGTTTGGACAACTTGGAGGCTCAGCCTACACATTACTTTCCTTTCCTAGTGTCTTTACCTTCGCCTTAGCCGCTTCACTAGTCCCATCCATTTCTGAAGCGGCTGTTCGCCGTCAATTTCATATTGTCCGGGCCCGAAGCGCTGAAGCTATTCGTTTGACCATTTTAGTCGGTATTCCCTGTCTAATTATTCTCTTCTACTTTTCCCGGCCCTTGACGGCATTTTTCAAGAGTTCAGACATCTCCCCAATTTTACGTATACTAGCCTTTGGCGGCATCTTTTCGTATATACAACAAACCACAACTGGAATTCTCCAGGGACTTGGTAAGGTTCAGTTACCAGTCCTTCATTCCATCATTGCAGCAATCATTCGCTTTCCTGTCTTAATATACCTCACAGGGCTTCCCCAATGGGGTCTTAGAGGAACGGCCTGGGCCTTTGTGCTTGGTTACTTTATCGTGGCATCTCTGAATATTATGGCAATTGCCCGCTATACTGGAATGCCCTTAGACCTTCAACGCTTTATACTCCAACCATTAAGTGGAGGGGTTGGCATGCTTCTTGTGTTTCAAGGGTTAAATCCATTTTTGGGCGGACATGTTTTAGGTTATTTCATCGAATTTTTCTTAGGACTAGTCGTTTACGGTATAATCCTATTTATAAATGGTGGTATTGCTTTGCAAGATCTAAAACGACTTCCTTGGATTGGCAAGTTCCTTCCAATCTAATCTGGTCTAATTATTATTTCCAGAAACGACGGATTTGGTCTCCCCATTGCCAATAGGTTAAGAGAAACATGATAATAACAAATAATAAAGCTAAGATTTTGTAGACAAAATAAACTTTGATGACCGTTAAAAAGACCATAGCCAGACCTAAGAGCGCTGGTATTGTCAAAAGCTTAAGTAGTGAGCTTGATCTTTCTTTTTTATTAAATTTCGGATATGAAAAGACGATTACAAAAAGAATAAAGTAAAAAACAAACGTGCCAATAATCATGTAACTTCCTCCATTAGTAAATACACATTATATATCCATTATTTTAGTACTATAAACCGCCGCTGAAACGTGAATACTAGAATTGTCTTAGAGATTAATGAGAGGAGATGAACTTAATGAGTCGCAAAAAGAATAATAGCAACAGTGGTATATTGCCCAACGCTGTATTAGACCAATTCAAATGGGAAGTTGCCGAGGAATTAGGATTAAGTTCTAAGATCAAGTCTCAAGGCTGGGAAAACATGACCTCTCGTGAATGTGGCTATGTTGGAGGCCGAATCGGTGGTAGTATGGTCAAAACCATGATTCGGAGAGCAAAGGAATCTCTAAACACCCCTGTTGAGTGAAACGAATTCTTAGATCGCAGATTTTAAGTATAAAGGAGTACAGAATGATTCTGTACTCCTTTATTTATCTCGTTCAACAGACATGATGTCCGATTCACTCAAACGAGTTTGCCATACTTGAAGATCAGTGTAATCCGTCAAATCACTATGCATTGGAGTAATGGAAACAAAGCCATCTTGGATTGCTCTTAGATCAGTGTCACCTTCTTGATCCTGAGTTAAATTTCCACACTGCCAGTAATAGGTTTTTCCGTGAGGGTTAACACGTCGCTCAAACACATTCTCATAAACAGCCTTACCCAATCTCGTCACCTTAGCACCACGCCACTCTGTTTGAAGCTTACCTGGAAAATTAATATTCATTAATCCCTTTCGATGTTCCTCAACAAGGTAATCAAGGTGCTCAGCTAAATACAGGGCAGACGGTTCAAAGTTATCATATTCATAACTCGCCAGCGACACTGCTAAAGCAGGAATTCCAAGCAAAACGCCTTCCATTGCTGCCGAAACCGTCCCCGAATAAAAAACATCTGTACCTAAGTTTGAGCCTTGATTAATGCCAGAGATGAGGAGATCCGGCTTGGAGATAAGTTCCCCTTGTATCGCAATTTTTACGCAATCCGAAGGTGTACCACTGACGGCATACCCCTTCAGATCCCCGTCCAACTCATATTTTGTCAGAAACAAGGGTTGAAATAGGGTGATAGAATGTCCAGTGGCTGAACGCTGACTCTCTGGAGCAACTATACTAATGTCATGCTTTGTTTGAGATCTCAAAGTGCGATATAGGGTTTGAATCCCAGGCGCATGATAGCCATCGTCATTGGTCAGTAAAATATGCATGGTATTCCCCCGCTCACTCTACTTCGTAGACCGAAATCACCATTTTATCGTCTTTTTTAGTCAAGCCAAACATAAGTCGACGGTCTTTCAAATTCTTATTCAGAAAATCAACCACCTTATAAAGTTCTCCATTCACGCCAAGCCGCAGTGACGAAATTAGTTCAATTTTCCCTTGTCCTTCGGACGGGTTTCCTTGTTGTTCTCCCATAACATCCTCTTTCTTAACGTTTGTGTCCTTGAATTAGTGAAAAAGCTTCTGATCTTGTAATAGGATTGGTTTTAAATATGCCCCGTACAGCAGAGGTTAAGGTTTGGGATCCTGCTTTCTTAACCCCTCTCATGGTCATACACATGTGTTCTGCCTCGATGACCACCAAAACGCCTAAGGGGGTTAGTTCGCCCATTATGGCATCCGCAATCTCGGAGGTCAAGCGTTCTTGAAGCTGAGGTCTGCGGGCAAATCCTTCCACAACACGAGCGAATTTTGATAAACCCGTTATTTTACCTTTCCGTGGAATATAGGCAACATGGGCTTTACCATAAAATGGAACAAGGTGATGTTCGCACATAGAATAAACCGGAATATCCTTCACGATGACCATCTCTTCATGTTCTTCGGAAAATTGGACTTTCAGATGTCGACTCGGATCTTCATGTAACCCTGTAAAGACTTCTGCATACATCCTGGCCACACGTTTCGGAGTATCTCTTAACCCTTCTCGATCAGGATCTTCTCCAATAGCCTCGAGAATCATGTATACTGCTTGCTCAATCTTTTCTAAATCCATCCCCATAATCTATTTTCTCCTTTACTCTATGGTTCCTTGAGTTACTAACCTATTATAGTTGACCCATAAAAACGTGGGTCTGAGGAATTACTCGAATATTACGAAGTTTTTCCAGAAAAAAGCTTTGCCATTTCAAAAGCTGATCCGGCTTAGGAGCCTTTATTCCGTGCGTTGGTGTGACCGGTTGAAGAATTGTCTGGATCAAGGGGTCAACTCTAGCAATTAAATCACGAGCGATGTGAAGATTTATTAAACTAGTATCTTCTTGAACCACAAGTTTTATAAAAACTTCCTTTTGCAGGCTATAGCGTAAAAAGAATTCATGAACATCCCAGAAAACCTGACCATCGAAGGGTAGTTTAATATCCATGCTGATGATATCAACCCAAGGTAACACTTCAAGAAGTTGTTCGGGTAAAGTCCCATTGGTCTCTAGGTAAATCTTAAATCCTTTATCTCGTAACAAAGGCAGTAACACCTTTAGTTCCTTGACCCAAAGCAGAGGCTCTCCTCCTGTGATACTTAGAGAATGATGAAGATTAACGTCGTAAGTCTCTATGAGAGCAAGCAGTTTATCGATAGGAACTGGGTTGTCAAATTGTTTAAATAGCTGTGTGCCAGAATCTGCCTCCATCCTGAACTGTGGAGGTATTGAAGTATTTGTATCACAATAGGGACAGTTTAAGTTACAGTTTGGCAGGCGCAGAAAAATTTGTCTGACCCCAACGTAGGGACCTTCCCCTTGGATCGATGAGAAAATTTCTGTAATTGGTAGTTTAAGCATTACGATACCCCTCGAACTTTACAACGCGCAAGGCGCATCGATCCGACCTCAGCACAGTATTGTTTGGCGACGCTCTCTCCAAACCCTAAAACATCCTGAATCTTAAGATCAGCCAAACCGACGGTAGGAATCGGCGTATTGAGATTGGATACGTTTAGACCACAATGAATCAAGGTGGATACGGGAGAAAGGGTACTGATACTCACAGAGAGCTTTTTATCAGCCTCATAGAGATCATCCCCACTGCGGCTGAGGGTTCTCACTCCAAGCCTTTCGAGTTCTTCCTTTATTGTCGCGATAAGCAGTCTTTGCCGGATAATGGTCTTTTCTAAGTCCATCTCGAAATGCTCGACAATAAAATGCAGCATGTCCTCACTATAGATCCAGTCTTTGGCCAAGACATCCTCCATATCCACCATCTCGTCTTGTTCTACACGGCACGAGCCACGGAATACACTCATGCTATCTCCCATCAAGCCAAAGTTTTTGTAGGCAAACAAGGATTGAAGTTGACTGCCATCATAGTTGAGGGGGGTACGCAGGACTGTATATTTCATAACTATCCCTCTTTCTCAGCCCCGATAAAGAAAACTTGGCTGGTGCCCGCGAAGACACTGTCTTCGCACGGATTACCCTTCTTGCAGTATATAACGCTAGTTTATACTTTCTGATTGTATTAAAAATCTTGCCAAGTAAATTGTATTTTTATCCTGATATCTTATTGAAAACCAAATAGTTGAGTTACAAGTCCCTGAGCACCATTGGCAAGGAGAGCACGTTTTAGTCTTAGGCAGCTTTCGCATTGCCCGCATACTCTTTCCTCACTCTCATAACAGCTCCATATATGTTCAAAAGGGACGTGCAAGCGCAGCCCTTCTCGAACAATTTCCTTTTTCGAGTAAATCGAAGTCTCACTTACGATGGTCACCTGATTTTGAGTTGAAAAAGTGAAGCATATATTCATGGCAGCCATGAACTCTAGAGAGTTGTCTGGAAAGGTCGCAGCTTCCTCACTGTTAAAGCCTGTAATTAAAACAGCACCATCACCCATGTTTTCAGCATATACAGCCGCAATATTCAAAAATAAGCCATTGCGATTGGGCACCCATACCTGACGAGCACTTTTTTGTGCTTGCCCGTCAAGGTCATCGAGATCACTCAATTCCATCAGGGGCAGCCCTTCTGAACGATTCACAAGCGCGGAAAAGGTCTGCTCTTGCAAAAAAGGTAATGGCACAACCTTATGCGGAATGTGATAATGCTCAGCAATACTTCTCGCTGCCGAGATTTCACGTTGATTGGCCCTTTGCCCATAATCAAACGTTAAGGCTAAATCCACAACATTTTTTTCCAAATGGAGTGCCAAGGCAACGGTTGAGTCTAAACCACCCGATAGTAAAATGATTCCAGGCATCATTCGTCCCCCTTAAATAGAGCCCATGTATCGGGAGACTCGTAGACTTTAACCCACGCTAGGCGCTTGTCCTCAAGCACTAAGTCCTTTTTAAATTCCATAAACAGAAATTGCGCAAGATTTTCAGCTGTTGGATTGACTCCTTGGATACCAAAAGCTGGCTGATCATTTAACAAGCCATGATCCAATATCTTTAATGATTTTCGAACGGACTGCTTAACAACACTAAAATCGATCAACATTCCCAGATGATCTAGTCGTTGACCTTCAATACAGACTTCAACATCCCAGCGATGACCATGCAAGTTAGCACAATCTCCGTCATAATCTCTGATAAAATGAGCTGCATCGAAATGCGCTCGAACACATACCTGAAACATTTTACGCTCCTTATATGACAAATTACAGTCTATTTTATCATTATTATTCACAAAAGAAAACGAAATATCAATAAATTCATAAACTTGGTTTCTTGACCCTGGTTTTAAGTTGCTAGAAAGTGTAAACTTATCCATCGCTGAAAAGGAACCTTCAGATAGAGTAATCTAACTCTCTCTGAAGGTTCCTTGAACTTTGTAGCCTTATAGCCAGTCGCTCATTAAAATAACCCTTCTCCGTCAGGCAAGCTTTAAAGCCTTATTAAAGCAATCAATGGCTGTATCAGATTGATCAATTTGTTCATAAATATTACCCAGTAAGGCCCAGCCAGCTGAATGGTTGGGATCATTTTCAATCAACTGATTGAGTAAATCAATGGATTCCTGCCAATTCCCTTTGCGAGTAAGGCAAACACTTAAATTATAGAGAATTAGGGGATGATTGGGTGTCAACTCTAAAGCTTCTCGATAAACCTCTGCGGCTTTTCTTGTGCGTCCTTGATGAACCAAGGTAAAGGCTAAATTATTGAGCAGGATTGGATCTTTGGGATAGATGATAATGGCGCGATCTAATAGTTTTAAAGCATCTTGAGATCGGCCTAGATTTTGATAGACTGCAGCAAGGTTACTCAAACTTTCATAGTGATCCGGCTCATTTTTCAAGGTGAATTTGTAGTATTGGATTCCTTTTTTGATTTGATCATTTTGGATATAACAATATGCTAATCTCGCCGCTAAATCCGTAGTTCCACCGTAGCGAAGGGCTTTTTCAAAACTATCACAGGCGTCTGGCAACTGTTCTAATACTAAATGCATTTCGGCCTTCATTTCCCAATATAAGTACTCCCGTGGTCGGAGTTGACAACATCCTTGAAAGCACCTTAATGCTTCAAGATGTTCTTCGTGATAAGCATAAATCATACCCAAACGATAATTGGTTTCCACATTTTGAGGTGCAGCTCTCAATGAATTATCAAGTGCTTTAATCGCCTCACGCCAATCTCCGATTTCCAGATAGATGTCTGCGAGTAAATCCCAATACATCGCCATCTGAGGTAATGACTGAATTGCTTGCTCAATTTTTTCTTTGGCTTGTGGGATGAGTGCTTGACCAAGATAACAGCGGGAAAGCAGATAACTAATTTCATGTGAATTTTCACGATCGAATTCAAGACCTTCTAGATAATCTCTTGCTTCTTGAAATGCTTGAACCTCAATTAAATGACGCACTTCTCTTAAACGTAGCTTTGGCGATTCTCGATTTAACAAATCTACCCAATTTCGGATGGCATCATCCGTCTTGCCAAATCGTTGATACCATTTGGCTTGGAGAGAATTCCAGACATATGAATTTTGAAGAGAAGGCCATTTCTGTTTACGTCTCGAGGCCAAAGGTAAAGCCATAATTTCCGCCCCTTTATTTACTTATATTTCCATATTTACGTTCTCCTTTTAGGCTGCTTTCCCCTTCTCTTTATTCCTAAAATCGTACGTCAAATACCTTCCAGATGCCCAGTAATTCTCATAAAGTGAATGAATATCCACTTTTCTCGCCAGAGTTTAAAAATACTGTCCTTGATTCTTTATTTTCATTCATAATATCTACAAAAGGGAGTATCATCATTCACAAACTTACAAATTAAAGGAGAGGCGCACTTTACTGCGCCTCTCCACAATCTTTACAATGTCCGTAAAATTTCAAATCGTGGTCCATGACTTTAAATTGGTTGCGTTTGATAATCACAGCCTCCAGGGACTCTAATAAATCATCATCAAATTCCGAGACATTCCCACAGCGTAGACAGATGAGGTGATGATGATGATGTTCGTCCTTTCTGCTAAATTCGTATCTACTTCGCCCATCGCCAAAATCGTTTTTAAGTAAAACTCCTATTACAGCTAATATGTCTAAGGTACGATATACGGTTGCTAAACCAATTTCTGGATTTTGGTGTTTGACGAGCATATACACCTCTTCAGCACTCAAGTGGCGATCTACATGTTCTAAAAACGTTTGTAAGATCGTCTGGCGCTGTGGGGTTACCTTATAGGAATGATCGCGCAACATATTACAGATACTTTCAAATGTCTTTAATTCCTCCACCCCTTGACCTCCTCCACATATCTCCATTATATGTCAAGAAAACTCCTTTGAAAAGGGCATTCGCAGAATTTAACGATTAAACACCTCATACATGGCAAACTTGAGATAGTCTGTTTCTTCACTACCCAGTAGCACGGGGTGGTCAGCACCAGCACGCCTGAATTCAATAAGTCGCAATACTTTATGGGCATCCGCTGCTGCTTCTTGGAGCATCGTCAAGAAGCGCGCCGCACTCAAATGATAGGAGCAGGAAGCCGTCACTAAGATTCCTCCATTACGAACCAGCTTCATGCCCTGAAGGTTGATTTCTTTATACCCCCGGAGAGCACCTTCTATCGCTTGGCGATTTTTGGCAAAAGCTGGTGGATCTAGGATGACCACATCCCACGTTTTCTTATCTTTCACTTGTTCACGCAAAAAGTCAAAGGCGTTGGCTGCTATAAATTCAGTGCGATGCAGGAACCCATTAAGGAGTGCATTACTTTTAGCCATCTCAATAGCCTTCTCTGAAATGTCTAAACAGGTCACCTTTTTGGCACCATACTGACAGGCATGGAGCATGAAAGAACCCGTATGCGAAAAACAGTCTAATACCTCAGCACCGTCCCAAAAAGGATTTTTAATGGCTTTCCCTTTTGGATCGATAGGCAGCCCATTACTATCCACCTTAATCCCTCGCCCAGCTCCCCACCCTGTCATCAGAGGTTTCAGAGCAGCTCTATTTTCACGCTGATCAAAGAAATACCCAGTTTTTTGCCCCTCAGCAACATCCACTAAAATGCTCAATCCATTCTCACGAACTGTTACCTTAGTCTCAAAGGGTTGGTCTACAAAACCCATCCTTTCTTCGAGCCCTTCCAGACGTCTGACCGAAACATCACTTCGCTCAAAAATTCCAAGAGGGTTAAATAGTTTAATTAAGGCTTGATATATCCATTGGCGTCGCATTTCTATTCCTAACGAGAGAATTTGGACAACTAGGACATCTTCATATTTATCAATGATTAATCCTGGTAGGAAATCAGCCTCACCATGGACTACTCGACAAGATGTGGCTTCAGGTACTAGCCATTGTCGCCGTTTCCAAGCTTGTTCGATTTTACTGTAAAATAAGCTTTCATCAACGTCGTCTTCAGAATACGATACAACTCGAAGTATGAGTTGGGATAAAGGATTATAGAATCCTTGGGCTAAAAAATGTCCGACATGATTGACAATATGTACTATATCTCCGCCTTGAGGATTTCCCTCTATTTTTTCAATTTCACTGGGAAACACCCAGGGATGCCCCTGTTCAAGTCGCTTTTTACGATTTTGTTTTAGAAATGCTTTTGGCACAATCATTTTGTTCTTCCTCGCTTTCAGGTCCATCTACTAAAATGGGCGTATTGCTTAAGAATACCTCGAAAGTGGCAGAAAAGGAAGCTTAAGCTTCCTTCTCTGCACTACGAGACCCTCTAATTACCATCCCCGGTAAGGATAGGGATAGGGATAAGCGGCGTAAGCGGTAGGATACGCATAAGGGTAGGGGTATGGTGCATAACGAGGAGAAACAAAGGCTCCAAGACCAAAACCTAGAGCAAAGGGGAGTAAAAACATAAGAGCAACTCCTTCCTGAGATAACCTATCTTCTCCCTGCATTATATGTAAATTATTGCCATTTTGGTGACTAAAAAACCGTCCCTTCAAAAGGACGGAGAATAGTTAGTTGAAACGTACTTGCTTATGAGAGACGATCACGAAGAATATCCAATACTTCATCAGCACTTCGACCTGCTGCATTTATAATTGGCATTTTAACGGGCCAATCTGGAGCTATCAGCGACGTTCCGTTCCCTTTAACAACTGCGGCGCGGACATTTTGCAATTTTTCACCCTCTAAAGGTGTGGTTTTAAATCCCCCGGCATGTAACGCTTGAATCACATTATCGAGCCCATCTTCTACTGCTATAGTTTTATACATTTTCTCACCTTCCTCACTTAAGCTCTATTTTTCCCCAATAGTCTCAACCTATACAATCCTATTTTTTAAAAATCAAAGCTCTCTTTGAAGCTAATCTGATAATCAACTGATAAAAGAGGATCTTGAATTAGGATTCGGGGGGCAGGTTCAGGAAACATTGCCTCCACTGTGCAGGACATTACGCTCTGAGTTTCCACAGCGAGTTGGATGGTATTTTTCTGAGGAGGCGTCCTTTGCAGGATGATTGAATAGGTTCCAGAGGATTGTTCTATTCCTCTAAGTTGTAATTTTTTGGGTAGTTTAGACATCGGTAGAAATTCGTCGGTCTGTAGTTCAAAAGGTTGATCACTTTCTAAGATAAAACGGATTAAATAAGGTTCACTGGAATAGTTTAATTTGAGAGCAACTTCTAGGGATCTCTGTGAATTTATAATTTTCTCTACCACTGAGGTATCGATACTAAGGGGGGGGTTTTCATTGAGTACTGGTACATAAAGACTCTTGCCTTGCTGGCCATTCAAATCAGTCACTACTTTACGTGGCAATTCTTCATTCGAAAAAACATGTAAGAACCCTTCCGATCTTCCAGACCACTCTTCTCGAACAACAACCGTCTGTGGGTAATCTCGGGTGTACATTGGGACCAACCCCAAGGATAAAATCAGTAAGCCTGTCAGAACTAAGGAAGGTTTGCGCACATGATTCAATAGTTGCTTAGCAAGTTTTCTTTGTGTGATAGCTACATGCAATGCAGCTAGCAAGAAAGGAATTAACAGCAAGCTGTATATAACCAAGAAAATTAAAAAGTGGTTATGTATTGCCTCATAATAGCTTAGCCACTGCGGAGAATTTAAAAGCTCATAGTGCATCCAATAGATAAAATAGGGACCGATCAAAACTAATATAATGTTCGGTAAGAAAAACTGCAGATTCAGGCACAACAACCAAAATACAAACGGAAAAGCAAGGTCAATTCGATTGAGCGCTAATACTAAACTAAGTACTAACAAGATCAACACTCCGATAAACCAATAGAGCTGGGGATCTCGTGCTAGTGGAAATGAATCTAACCAACTCGCTAGAATTAGAAAAATCCCTAAGCCAATTCCTATACGAACAACAAGAAAGAGTGTTGGATAAGCGTAGTAGATGAACGTCGCCTGTTTAATCCATTGCCAAAGAGCTTCACTAATCCCACTTAAGCCAATTACAATAAGACTCATCAACAGAGTAATCCCTAGAATCAGCAAAACCTTTTTACCGTCCAATCTAGGCTTTTGAGCACGAATTTTAATTAATTTAATGACAATCAACCCCGTGACTAGCAAGGTGAAAAACGTGAAGATACGAATTCCATGACTTGGGACAATGATAACCTTCTTACCCATTTGAAACGGTAGATATAACTCATCCCAGTTCTGAGGTCCTAGCTTTTCTAACCTTATAGACCTTAGCAAGCGCTGGGAATAGTCCCCAATCTTCTGCATCTCTTCCAGAGAAACACGATCTAAGCGATCTTCTGGTCGATGATAGTATCCAGAAGGGCGTCCAAAAATTCCTAAACCCAGTGCAGGAATTCCTTGATCTAAGAAGGGGCTAAAATCACTCGTCCCCCCTTGAGAACTATCACGGGTCATTATGATGGAATCTCGACTGAGATGGAAAGGGATATTGCTTTCCCCAGCTAAAGCTGTAACCTGCTTAATCAGTTCCGGTGGAGCAGACTTTTTACCAGCCACATCAATTTCTAGAGGGGTTCCAACCATGTCAATATTAAGCATCCAACGCACAGCGGATAAGTCTGCTTGTGAGGTATAGTATTGTGACCCAACCAGCCCGAACTCTTCTGCTCCAAAGAATACAAGCTGATAGGTTTCTTCATGGGGTTCCTTACTTAATACTCTGGCAAGTTCCAGTAAAAGGCCGACTCCGGAGGCATTATCCACTGCTCCAGGGGCATTAAATGTTGCTGAATCATAGTGGGCACCTATGATAATTGTATCTGGACGTGATCCCGGTAATTCGGCAATGATGTTTTGGCTATTGATCAGTTCGACTCGTTGTTCAGGCTGCAAGATTGAAACTTCGCGAACCACAACCTTGCTAAAGGGTTGTTCGCGCACCTTCCAACCATTTTGAGTTAGTACGTAATGAATATATTGAGCAGCCTTCAACTCTGACTTACTTCCCGCAGGTCGAGGCCCAACTTTTTGCACGAGATATTTAACATGCTCATAGGCCATTGTCGCGGAAAAATCCTCAACAGCATCATTGGAAGTTGGAGTAAGCTTGGGTCTAAAACTATTAAATCCGAAAAAAACCATTAGACTTCCCAAAACTATGAACACGATCATGATCGTCTTGGAAACCTTCATAATCTATTACCCCTTCGAAGTTCAAACTCACTTTGCCAATTCTTATGAAAAACTTCTTAGGGTTATTCCTCACAACGGTTTTAACCGCTTGGACATATATGGTATACTGTAATTAATATTTAACTTTGGGAGAAGTAGCGCCATGTCAAAACAGAAATCCTACCTTTCAATCCTAATTCTACTATTGTTTAGTCTGTTGTTCTTAAGCGGTTGTACGATTAAATTACCAAAACTTTTCCCTGAAGAAATTCCAATTTCCAACCTACCCGCTGATGCACTTCTAGTGGATAAAGAGGAGATCTATGAACGAACATTAACTCTCATTCAGTCTGCACAAACGTCAATCTACGTTGAGCAGGCAGAATTTGATGACCCTCGCCTTATTGAGCTTCTCCTTGAAAAATCCAGCTCAGGTATCGATGTCCGCATTCTCTTAGACCAATGGCAAAAGGTAAATCGAGCAACTCTCGATAAATTCAAAAATCAAAATGTTTCTGTCCAGTTTTATCCTGCTCAAAAAGGCCAGTATAACCACACTAAGAACTTAATAGTTGATCAGACCCGAGCTATTGTTTATGGTCCTCACTGGACAGAGTACGGATTTCAGACCCACGATCTTGCTCTCGAGTTATCCGGCAGATCCGCCTGGAAGGCAGCTACCTTGTTCTCCAAAGATTGGGAATTCACCACAACATTCCCTTTAAATGTCCCCAAGACATCCTCCCTACCGGAAGATAATATTATCTTAGCTACGAACGCTAATGTCCGACAACAACTTGCCGATCGAATCTCATCTAGTACAACTTCAATCTGGATTGAAAACACAGAAATTACAGATCCAGATTTAGTACAGGCCCTAATTGATGCTGCTGGTAAAGGATGTGACGTTCGGCTAATCCTTGATCGCGCTGTAACCACTAAGAATCCAGTGACTCTCGAAACCTTAACCGCCGCCCAGGGGGTTCAGATTCGGTATTACCCCAGCGAACCACCACTCGGAATGAGCGTAGGCATTTTTGATAATAAGTCGTTTATCTTAAGCAGTTCAGGTTGGACACGCTATTCATTTCTCGCCAACCATGAATTCTCCACAACCGTCCCTTCCCCTACTGCATCCATTCGATTAGGCGAGATGTTCTTACAGGACTGGGAAAAAAGTTCTGAATAACTACTGTGGCTATTTTCTTGCAAAGGTAAAAGACAGGCTCATGCCTGTCTTTTACCTTTGCAATTATTTTTTGGGATCTGACTCTTGATCAGCTAATTCCTCAAGTCCTTCTAAATGTTGGCAATCTGCGAGGATGCTGGGGATCCATTTTTGTCCTTCTACTTCAAGAATATTTAAGGCCGTATTATGTTGCCAAGGAGTTTTTGCCCACTCATGTACTTCAAAACCCAGTGCTTTGGTAATCAAAAGCTTTAAGGTCAAGCCATGAGTTACTAGACAAACCGTTTCTCCTGAATGAGCTTGAATGATATGTTGCACAAAATTCCAGGCCCTTTCCATGACTCCCGTCATGTTCTCTCCGCCTGGTGTAGTGACTAGATGTGGTTCTGAGTCCCAAATCTTAAAGATATCCGGATAGGTTTCCCGTAACTCTTGCCAAATACACCCCTCCCACTCTCCAAAAGAAAACTCACGAAGTGCAGGATTTAAAGACAATTTGCCAAGACCCAGCTCAAGGCGTATCTCTTCTGCTGTTCCAATCGCTCTTTGGGAATCACTGGAGTAAATATGATCAATCCGCTCGTTCTTAAGCCGAAGAGCTAAGGAACGGGCCTGAAGTATTCCCTTTTCCGTAAGCGGAGAGTCTAGACTTCCTTGAACTCGTCCTTCAATATTCCATAAGGTCTGACCGTGGCGCGTTAATATGATTCGAGTCATCAATACACCCCTTCAATCAAAAGGGTAGGGAATAATCCCTACCCTTCCCCGACTTGCCGTAAGATTCCAGGTTTCTGACCCTGCTCTCGCAGGTGGGTACCTAGTCCCAATTTTCCAACTTCCCTTATTCACACGGATAGGGCCTGTTGTACTAATTTGACATTTAGCTCCCTTGTCACATAATAGGATCAAAACCATGGTAATCAATACGCACAAGCTAGGTTATGTTACTATTATACCACCACTAGACAAAAAAATCTCTAGCAAATCTCGGAAATTATCGTTTCCGCATTTTGTCCTCAATTTCTGCTAATCGATCTTGAAGTAAGGCAATCGCCATTTCTTGATTACGTACTCGCCGCTTTAAGTGATCCACAAGCTGCGTAAGTTCTTCTACATCTTCTGAGATTGCTTCAAGAACTCCACCAGAACGAAGCGTTTCCTCATTGCTGATATCCTCTGGAGCTTGAGTTTTTTCCAAAGGGTTTTCGATTGAATTTTCCGCAGCGCTCAGAGGAGCTAAAAGATAATGAAACTTCGCATATCTAGAATTACGTCCAGGATGAACTTCTATAACTCCATCTTCAGCTAATGCCTGAATTGCTCGTTTCAAAGTTACACTTGCGGCACCTGTTTCTCGTTGAATATCTGAATATGCTAATTCGAAATCCTTACCTTGATACATACTAGAAATCTTCTCGAAAAATTCGACAAATTTCCGATGGGTTTTTTCCTTTAATCTCAATGCTAGTCCATCCTTCCCAATATTAATTAAATAATTCTTAAGAATAATTAATATTATATCAAATTTACGAATAAATGCTATACTGAATATTGGTAATAGTTAAACTTTAATTCGAAAGTAGGGTTTAATTCATTTATCCCCATAAAGTTTTTGAATTACTTCATCTGACAAGCCAAAGGTATGTTCATCTGCTGGAAAGAGACTAAATTTAACTTCCTCGTGATATTTATGAATGGATTGAACTGCTTCTTGTCCTAGTTGAGCAAATTGCTTAACAAATTTTGGTTTAAAGCGTTCAAAGAGTCCCAGTAAATCGTGAAATACCAAAACTTGACCATCACAATCCAGCCCTGCCCCAATTCCAATCGTAGGAATTTTCAATCCTGTGGATATTTGGGCAGCTACTTGTCTTGGTATGGCCTCGAGAACCAGTAAGAATACCCCAGCCTGTTCTAGTGCCTGACTGTCCTTAACCAACTGTACAGCACTCTCAAGGTCTCGACCCTGAACCTTAAACCCGCCCAATTGGTTTGCCGTTTGGGGGGTAAGGCCAATATGTCCTACAACAGGAATTCCTGCACGAGTTAAGCTTTCAACGATCGGAACAAGGTTTAAGCCTCCTTCGAGTTTTATTGCGTCCGCTCCCCCTTCCTTAATCAGTCTCCCAGCATTGATTATGGCAAGATCGAGTGTCGCATAGCTCATAAACGGCATATCAGCAATGACAAACGTTTTTGCAGCACCCCTGCGGACGGCTTTTGTATGGTGGAGCATGTCTTCCATAGTTACTGGAACAGTGGAATCATAGCCTAAAACTACCATCCCTAAAGAATCCCCGACTAAGATTGTGTCGACGCCTGCATCTTCTACTAACTTGGCTGAAGGATAATCATAGGCTGTTAACATACTGATTTTTTCACCAGCTTGTTTCATTTTTTCAAAATCAGGAATAGTCTTTTTCATTGTCCATTTTACCTCCCTTGTTAAAGTTCATACTTTCGCTCTACATTTTTAATACTCTTTTATACTGTCAATTAGTCATACTCCTTCAAGTTTAGGCATAGGTAGATATCAGTCAAAGGAGGGATAACCATGTCAAAATCCTTTCATTTAAGCTTAATTCTAAAAGGAATTCTCTGGGCGGCGATCTTAGCATTGTTATTGTCTCTGTTCTTTGGTGTCCTACTCTCTTACACATCACTCCCTGAATCAGAACTGTC